>JBFZDM010000126.1:0-3088 GCA_041307365.1 Chromatiaceae bacterium
GTGATTCAGTTGATCGTGCTGATCGTGGCGGCGGTGTTCGTCGTCCTGCTCACCGGCTGCGCGGCAACTGTGCCGATTGACTGCCGCCTGCCCGAGCCGCCTGCTGGGCTGCTGACCATACCCGAGCCGTTGCCGCCCGTGCCGGCTGATCTACCGAAGGACAAGTAATGGCGGGACTGTTGGACTACCTGCGCGACGCGGCGCAGGGCGCGAGCAACTCTGCGGCGAGCACCGTGTCAGGGCCGGTGGATCTCATCAACATGGGCCTGCTGTCGATGGGCCTGCCCATGCCGGCGAATCCGTTCGGCGGCTCGCAGTGGATGCGCGAGCGCGGGCTTACGCGCCAGCCGGAAAACTTCTACGCGGGGCTGGCGGGCGAGTCGGTGGGGAACGTGCTGCCGATCGTCGCGGCTGCGAAGGCACCGCAGATCGCGCAGGGGCTGCTGCAGGCGGGCGAGAACCTGCGGGCACCGACGCCCATGAACGCGGCCACGCGCGGGCAGGCAGGGGCGATCGTCTACCACGGCTCGCCGCACAAGTTCGACAGGTTCGACAGCAGCAAGATCGGCACGGGCGAGGGCGCGCAGGCTTACGGGCATGGGTTGTATTTGGCTGAGGCCAAGGACGTGGCGCGCGGCTATCGGGACAAGTTAACAACCGGGATCAGCGCAGGCGCGGATGGGCAGGCCGCCTACCTGCTCAAGATGTACAAAACGCCCGAGAAGGCGCTGGAGGCTGCGCGCTCGCAGATGACACCGAATTTGACGGGCGACGCCCGCAAGTTTGCCGATGACGTGATCCGGGTGCTTGAGAACGGCTCGCCGAACATGGGCGCGCTCTACCAAGTAGACCTCCCCGACGAGCAGATCGCGCGGATGCTGGACTGGGACAAGCCGCTGAGTCAGCAGCCGGAGGCGGTGCAGAAGGCCATCGAGATGTACAAGGGCCGCGACTGGTTCATTCGAAATCAGAGAATCAGCCAGAACGTGGGCGAGGAAGTGGTGCGCAACCAGCGCAACCCGCAGTTCTTCGCCGATGCCATGCGCGACTCCGGCGTGCCCGGTGTGCGCTACCTAGACGGCGGCTCACGCACAGCAGGCGCGGGCTCCTCTAATTTTGTCGTGTTTCCAGGCAACGAGGGTCTGCTCAAGATCCTTGGCCGCGAGTAGTTCTGCCGCCCGGAGCGAAACGGTCTCCGCTTCGGGCCTCTCACCGCCGTCTGCCTCCGGGTAGGCGGCGGTTCTTTTTGCGTTTGGAAGGCGCGAGCACTGTGCCCCCGCTGTGCCCTTTCGAGGCCGTTTGTGCCCGTTTGTGCCCACTAAGTAGGCATCTACGTTAGTGGACACTCTCGCTAAGACCGGCTGTTTTGGCGCCCCCGGCACGAATCGAACGTGCGACCCTCCCCTTAGGAGCGGGAGTCACTGCTAGGTTTTATGCGGCTCTCCGACGGTTTTGTGCCCGATTGGGCCCTTTGGCGGGGTCGGCGACGACGTTGGCCCAGCGTTGCAGGTGGCTCGGCGCGGCGTGCGCATAGACCATCACCATGTCCAGCGTAGCCCATCCGCCAAGCTCCTGCAGCACCTTGAGCGGCATGCCCGCCTGTACGCTCCACGTCGCCCAGGTGTGCCGCAGATCGTGCCAGCGGAAGTCCGCCACCTTTGCCTCGGTCAGCGCCGCGCCCCAAGCCGTCTTAGGGTCGAGCATGGGCTTCGTGATCGTGCGCTTGCTGGTGGTGCGGGTGTACGGGAACACCATCGACTCGTGCTTGTCGGCCTGCTTGCGCAGCACCGCAAGCGCCCAGTCCGACAGAGGTAGGTGCAGCGTCTTGCGCCCCTTGGCCCGGCGCGCCCAAACCGTGACTGTCCGGTTCTCTATGCTGACGTTCTGCCATGTCAGCCCGAACACGTTGGCGCGGCGCAGGCCGGTGGCGAGCGAGAACTCGACGGCGGGCAGCAGGTGCTCTGGAAGCGCTGCCTTTAGCCGCTCCCATTCCTTTGCCGTCAGGTGGCGCGGGGCCGAGTCGCGCTGCGTGTTGCGCTTGGTCAGGCGCTTGGGCCAATCGACCGCGCCTAAGGCCGCGTTGATGACCGACAGGTATCGGTCGTAGGTTCCGTCTTCAAGGTCGCCTAGGCGGACGGCCATCTGTGCGTTGGTCACCTGCTCCAGCGGGCAGTCGGGCCATTCGTCGCGAATGACGCGCACAACCGACTGATCCGTTCTCCCGCGCGTCTTGAGCTTGAGCCAGACAAGCAGCGCGCCGTGGAAGGTTACGGCTCCTGTCGCAACAGCGTCAGCGACGGGCTGGAGGGCTGCGGCGAGCCGGTAGGCTTCGATGCGCGCCTGCTCCTCTGTGAAGTCCGCGACGGCCCCAACAACTCGGCGAGTTCGTGCGACGCCTTGGACACCGCGAATGTCCGCGTACCAGTGCGGGCCGCGCGTGTAGACACGCATGGCGTGCCCTCCTCCTTCTGTTTGGCCCGGCAGAATGCCACAAGGTCCGACGCGAGGAAAACCCACGCGCGCCCCACCTTGACAGCAGGGACCGTGCCCGCCGCCGCCAGCTCGGAAAGGTGATCCGCGCTGCACTGGAGGGCCTGCGCGGCTTCCTCCAGGCCGAGGAAGGTCTCTTGCGGAGTAGACAGAATCACGCCCGCTCCCCCAGCGCCGCTCGCAGCGCCGAAATCGCCCGCTCCAACGGCCCCTCGTGGTCGGCCGCGATGAAGCAGTGCGTGTTGATGTACTCCAGCGCTTCCAGTGCTTGCCGCATCACGTCACGCTCCGCGCTCGTCGCCTTATCGATCACCGCACGGGCAAACCGAATCACATGCGCGTGGTCAAAGCTGTGCGGTCCGCTCGTATCGCTAGCCAGTTGCAGGATTTCATCGTCAGTCATTACGTCCTCCCATCCACATGCCCAACAACATGGCGAATCCGCCGAGCATGACTCCGATAAATAGCGCAAATCCGCAATCGGTCATTCCGTCCCTCCCAGCGCCGCAGCAGCACGGACAATGGCTCGACGGGTAGCGGCGTAGGGGTCGTTCTCCTGCCCACCTTCCAACTCTTTTACGGCCCACCCATCTTCGTG
>JBFZDM010000127.1:0-8449 GCA_041307365.1 Chromatiaceae bacterium
TGGCAAAGACTTACAACGCGGGTGTGAAAGAGTACCGCGAGACCTACTGGATGCCGGAGTACGTGCCCAACGACACGGACATTCTGGCTTGCTTCAAGATCACCCCGCAGCCCGGCGTGCCCCGTGAGGAGGCCGCCGCCGCCGTCGCCGCCGAGTCATCCACCGGCACCTGGACCACGGTCTGGACCGACCTGCTGACCGACCTGGACTACTACAAGGGCCGTGCCTACTCCATCGAGGACGTCCCCGGCGACGACACCTGTTTCTACGCCTTCATCGCCTACCCCATCGACCTGTTCGAGGAAGGCTCCGTCGTCAACGTCTTCACCTCCCTGGTGGGCAACGTCTTCGGCTTCAAGGCCGTGCGCGCCCTCCGTCTGGAAGACGTGCGCTTCCCCCTAGCCTATGTCATGACCTGCAACGGCCCGCCCCACGGCATCCAGGTCGAGCGCGACATCATGAACAAGTACGGCCGGCCGCTGCTGGGCTGCACCATCAAGCCGAAGCTTGGCCTCTCCGCCAAGAACTACGGCCGTGCGGTCTACGAGTGCCTGCGCGGCGGTCTGGACTTCACCAAGGACGACGAGAACGTCAACAGCCAGCCCTTCATGCGCTGGCGCCAGCGTTTCGACTTTGTTATCGACGCCATCCACAAGGCGGAGAAGGAGACCGGCGAGCGTAAGGGTCACTACCTGAACGTCACGGCGCCGACCCCGGAAGAGATGTACAAGCGTGCCGAGTACGCCAAGGAGCTCGGCGCACCCATCATCATGCACGACTACCTGACCGGCGGCTTCTGCGCCAACACGGGCCTGGCCCAATGGTGCCGCGACAACGGCATACTGCTGCACATCCACCGCGCCATGCACGCGGTGCTTGATCGCAACCCGCACCACGGCATCCACTTCCGCGTCCTGACCAAGGCCCTGCGTCTGTCCGGCGGCGACCACCTGCACTCCGGCACCGTGGTGGGCAAGCTGGAGGGCGACCGCGAGGCGACCCTGGGCTGGATCGACATCATGCGCGACTCCTTCGTCAAGGAGGACCGCAGCCGGGGGATCATGTTCGACCAGGACTGGGGCTCCATGCCCGGCGTCATGCCCGTGGCCTCCGGCGGCATCCATGTCTGGCACATGCCGGCCCTGGTGACCATCTTCGGCGACGACTCGGTGCTCCAGTTCGGTGGCGGCACCCTGGGCCATCCCTGGGGTAACGCCGCTGGCGCCGCCGCCAACCGCGTGGCCCTGGAGGCCTGCGTCGAGGCCCGCAACCGGGGTGTCGCGATAGAGAAGGAAGGCAAGGAAGTTCTCACCAAGGCGGCTGCCGCCAGCCCCGAGCTCAAGATCGCGATGGAGACCTGGAAAGAGATCAAGTTCGAGTTCGACACCGTCGACAAGCTGGACGTGGCCCACAAGTAAGCCGCGTAGCCCGCCAGCCCCGGCCCAGGGCCGGGGCCGACCCCGCACCGAACCTAGCCGATGATTTAGAGGAATGCAGCAATGAGTGACATGCAGGACTACAAGTCCAGTCTGAGCGACGTGGACAGCCGCAAATTCGAGACCTTCTCCTACCTGCCCGAGATGGACGCGGCGCGCATCCGCAAGCAAGTCGAGTATATCGTCAAGAAGGGCTGGAACCCGGCCATCGAGCACACCGAGCCAGAGAACGCCTTCGACTACTACTGGTACATGTGGAAACTGCCCATGTTCGGCGAGACCGACGTGGACAAGATCCTGGCCGAGGCCGAAGCCTGCCACAAGGCCCACCAGAACAACCATGTCCGGTTGATTGGCTACGACAACTACGCCCAGTCCAAGGGCGCCGAGATGGTGGTTTTCCGCGGCAAGCCGGTCTGACGCCTGGCGCCGCCGGGCGTCCCGATCGCGCCGGATCCTGGCCCTTCCCAATGGTAAGGGCCAGGATCCTCAGGGGCTAGGGTTACCGGGGCACATGCCGAAGAAGGCCCCTGTCTCGGAGTTTGAGGCAGGGGCCTTTTTGTTTGCCCCTTATTGATTGCCGTTTTGCAGAGCGAGGTGCAACGAGATGAGCGACAAAGACCTGGAGCAATACCAAATCACGCGCGAGCCTTACTACCGGTCCGTGGGCCAGGAAGTGACGCTGTACGAGGCCGCCTATGCCGCCCGCATGCCCGTCATGCTCAAGGGGCCCACGGGCTGCGGCAAATCCCGCTTCGTGGAGTACATGGCCTGGCGGTTGGGCAAGCCCCTGATCACCGTGGCCTGTAACGAGGACATGACCGCATCGGACCTGGTGGGCCGCTTCCTGCTCGACATCAATGGCACCCGCTGGCAGGACGGCCCCCTGACCCTGGCCGCCCGTATCGGCGCCATCTGTTACCTGGACGAGGTGGTGGAGGCCCGCCAGGACACCACCGTGGTCATTCACCCCCTCACCGACCATCGCCGGGTCCTGCCCCTGGAAAAGAAGGGCGAGTTGGTGGCCGCCCACCCTGATTTTCAGATCGTTATTTCCTACAACCCCGGCTATCAGAGTCTGATGAAGGACCTGAAGCAGTCCACCAAGCAGCGTTTTGGCGCCCTGGACTTTTCCTATCCCAACCCTGGCATCGAGGCCGAGATCGTGGCCCACGAGGCCGGAGTGGACCCTGGGATAGCCGAGAAACTGGTACAGGTGGCCCAGCGCAGCCGCAACCTCAAGGGCCATGGCCTGGATGAAGGCATGTCCACCCGCCTGCTGGTCTATGCCGGCCAGTTGATCAACAAGGGCATCACGCCCGAGGCCGCCTGTCAGATGGCCCTGGTGCGCCCCCTGACCGACGATCCCGACATGCGCGACACCCTGGACGCGGCGGTCAATACCTATTTCTGAGCCAACCCCGGCCCACGGGAGGCACGCCCCATGAGCATCGATTTCAGTCAGTACATTTCCTGCCTGGACGCCGCCACCCAGGAGCACCTGGTGGCGCTGGAATCCAGCTATCACGAGGCCGCCCGGGTCATGTCGCCCCGGGGCTTACAGAACTACCTGGAGGGCATGCGCGCCATGTGTGGCATGGGCCGGGGTCCGGACCTGGTCCTCGCCTATGTGCAGGAAGTGCCCAGGGTGGCCAAGGAAGTAGGCGAGGATGTCATCGTGGACCTGGTGACGCAGATGATGAAGCTGTCGTCCCATACCTCGGGCACCGTCATCGCCCTGCTACTCTCCAACCTGCCCCTGGCGGCCCAGCGCCTGGGCGACGCCGAACTGCTGCGGGGTTTCCTGGGCCTGATCCATCAGCTCGCCGGCAAGGCCCCCCGCGGGCTGAGGCCCATGATGGAGAACATGGACGAATTGCTGGCCAAGCTCACCCTGGGAGGGCTCCGGCGCTGGGCCCTGTGGGGCGCCCAGGCTCATGCCCGCGACCTGGATGGCCAGATGGCCTATTTTGGACTGAAAACCGAATCCTCCCGGGCCGTGCTGCAAAAGGAGCGCCGGGGCAGCCTCTTGGTGGATAACCAGCGCAAGCTCAACTTCTATCTGCGAGCCCTCTGGGGCCGCGCCTTCTTCATGCGCCCCACCTCCGGGGATTACGAAAACCGCCGGGGCCTGCGGCCCTTCATCGAGGACGGCTTCTTCCACCTGCCCGATGCCTTCGATACCTATCGCGGTATCTCCGGCAACGAGATCTACCGCGCCAGCGCCGCCCACTGCGCCGCCCATCTGGTCCATACCCGCCAGGAACTCAGCGCTCAGCAGCTCAATCCCTTCCAGCGTTGGTTGATCGAACTCTTCGAGGATGCCCGGGTGGAACATCTGGCCATCCAGCTCTTTCCCGGCCTGCGCAAACTCTGGCTGCCCTTCTTCACCCTGCCGGCCGAAGCGGGCGAGATGCCCCCGCATCCCACCCTGGCATTGCTGTTACGCCTGGCCAGGGCCCTGCTGGACCCGGACTATCGGGACCCAGACGGCCTCATCGACCAGGCCGTCCAGGCCTTTCACGCCGAACTGGCCTTGCGCCCCGAGGACAACCAGATCAGTTGGGATGCCGGGGTTGCCTTCCATAACGCCCTCGGCCGCCAGGCCGCCCTGCCCAGCTTGCGGTTGCTGGAGGATTGGCCGGTGCCCTATCGGGACGATAACCGCTATCTCTGGGACTTCGATGAGGCCGATTTTCAGCGCCGGGGGGTGGACTATATCCCGGCCAGCCAGCGACAGGTACGCAAGCATGTGAGCCTGATGGAGTTCGTCAACGAGGTGGAGGTGGAGACCGCTGGCGACGACGCCCAGGAGATCTGGGTACTGGGCACGGAACTCTTCCCCTACGAGGACGAGGGCGTCAGCTACAACCAGAAGGAAGGCAAGGAGCCCGTCTCCGAACCCTTCCACTATCAGGAATGGGACCATCATGTGCAGCTCTTCCGGCCGGACTGGGCGACGGTCATGGAACGGCGCCAGAGCCTTGGCGATCCCGCCGAGATGGACGAGTTGCTGACCCGTTACCGGCCCCTGGCCTCGCGCATCCGCCATCTCATCGACGCCCTCCAGCCCCAGGGCGTAGTGCGCCGGCGGGGTTACGAGGAGGGCGAGGAACTGGACCTGAACGCGGCGGTACGGGCCATGATCGATATCCGCCGGGGCATCATGCCGGATCCCCGCATCAGCATCCGTATCACCCGCCATGTGCGCGACCTGGCGGTCCTCATCCTGCTGGACCTGTCCGAATCCACCAACGAACGGGTACAAAAGGACGACGACACCAGCCCCACCGTGCTCACCCTCACCCGCGAGGCCACCGGCCTGCTGGCCTGGGCCATCGATGCCATTGGCGACCCCTTCGCCATCCATGGCTTTGCCTCGGACGGGCGCCACGACGTCCAGTATTACCGCTTCAAGGACTTCAACCAGCCCTACGACGACACGCCCAAGGCGCGGTTGGCGGGCATGAAGGGCGGGCTCAGCACCCGCATGGGCGCCGCCCTGCGCCATGCCGGCTACCATCTGCGCCAGCAGCCGGCGGAGAAGCGGTTGGTCCTGTTGATTACCGACGGCGAACCGGCCGACATCGACGAGCGCGACCCCCAGTACCTGCGCCACGACGCCAAGAAGGCGGTGGAGGACCTGGCCATGCAGGGCATCTATACCTATTGCCTGACCCTGGATCCCCTGGCGGATCGCTACGTGGCGCGGATCTTCGGTGAAAACCGCTTCGCCATCGTCGATCATGTGGAGCGCCTGCCGGAGCGCCTGCCGGCGGTATTCGCCACCATCACCGGCTAGGGGCTTGCCAAGGGGCGATCTGGGTGGTGATCCGGGGGGAATCCGCCTGGACGGCGATCCCCTGGTACCGGAGGGACAAGGTCTGATGGATACGGATCGCCGTTTTGGCGGCATCGCGGCCCTTTATGGCCGCGCCGGGCTCGACCGCCTGCGCCAGGCCCATGTCGCCGTCATCGGCGTCGGCGGCGTCGGTTCCTGGGTGGTGGAGGCCCTGGCGCGCAGCGCCCTGGGCCACCTGACCCTGGTCGATTTGGACCATGTGGCCGAGTCCAACATCAACCGCCAGCTCGCGGCCCTGACGGAGACCCTGGGCCGGGCCAAGATTGAGGTCCTGGCCGAGCGGGTGGCCAGCATCAACCCGGCCGCCGCGGTCCACCTGATCGATGACTTCGTGGCCGCCGACAATGTCGATGGCCTGCTGGATAAGGGCTTCGACGCCGTCATCGATTGCATCGACAACTACCGCGAGAAGGCCCTGATCATCGCCGGCTGCCGCCGCCGCAAACGCTTCGTCGTCACCATCGGCGGCATGGGAGGCAAGGTCGATCCCACCCGGCTCGGCATCGCCGACTTGAGCCGCGCCGAAAAGGACAGGCTACTGGCGCGGACGCGCAAGGAGCTGCGCCAGCGCTTCGGCTTCAGCCGCACCCCGGAGCGGCGCTTCAGTGTTCCCGCCGTCTATTCGACGGAGGACAGCATCCTGTCCCCGGATGGCGCCGATCACTGTTCGCTCGCGGGCCGGCCTTCCCATCTCAACTGTGGCGGCCTCGGCTCCGCCACCCATGTCACCGCCACCGCCGGCCTCTTCGCCGTGTCGGTGGTCCTCAAACGGCTGGCCTGGCCCGAGGGTCCGCCTGCTCGTTCCCCTTCCGGCGCCCCTACCCGCCTTCGCGTTGGGTGACGGGCGTCGGCCTTTGGTTAAGGACCTCGTCGTTCAAAACCTCAGTACCCCCAATCTTCATGGGCCAGCGGCAAGCCGTTCAGCATCTCCCGGTACCGGGACCACTGGGGCATGTGAGCGGCCAGCAGGGACTTGAACCGGTCGTTGTGACGGCGCTCCAGCAGGTGGGTCAACTCGTGGGCGACGATATACTCCAGGCATTGCGCCGGCTTTTTGGCCAGTTCGGTGTTGAGGCGGATGGTCCGGGTGGCGGGGTTGCAACTGCCCCAGCGGGTCTTCATGCGTTGGACGAAGACACGCTCGACCCGCACCCCGAGTTTGGCTTCCCAGGAGGCGACCAGTTGGGTGGCGGCCTCTTTGACTTGCACCCGGTACCACCCGGCGATGATGGCTTGCTTCTTATCCTCGCTCGTCCCTGGGCGGATGGTCAGGATCAGGGTGCCGGGTTCGACCGCGACGGTCGGTGGGGCCTCCTCCTCGATGACCTTGAGCAGGTACCGCTGGCCCCAGAGGTAATGGCTCTCACGGTTGAGTAATTCGCGGGGCGTCTCCCGCGCCTGGTCACGCAATTTTTGCTGTTGCTGCCTGATCCAGGGCAGCTTGCCGATCGCATAGACGCGCAGGGTGTCCAGGTCCATACGCGCCGGGGCGGCGATCCGGACCCGCCCATCCGGGGGATAGACGCTGAGATGGATGTGCTTGATGTCCTTGAAGACGACAGCCACCGGGATATTGCCCAGGGTGATCTCGGCCTTCATCAGTACTCGGTCTGGGCCTTGACGACCAGGAAGAGCCGCTCGACCTGGGCTACGTCCCGCAGGATGTCATAGAGTGCCCGCTTGATGACCTGTTCGCGGGCCTGGATGCCGCGCCAGCCGTCGGGGCGGACTTGTTTGACGGCCTCATCGAGCCGCAGCGCCAGGTCAAGGGCCGCGCCGGTGGTGGCGATATAGGCCTCCGGCTCCTCGCTGACGGGGGTGTCATCCGACTCGGGCGCCGCCTTTGGCAGCAGGTTGTTGTAGAGGGCTCGCTTACCGGGGGTATCCAGGGCCGCTGGCGTACCCGGCGCGTGCCCAGCCTGGAGTTGCTGGATCAGCGCCGCGATGCTGTGGAGGTACTCCTCGTACTTGAGCGCCTCGGTCTTGCGCTGGGCAATGATCGCCTGCAACTGGGCCGACAGCTTCTCGTAGTAGGCCGGGTCGGTGAGGTGGTCCTGAATGATCTTGCTGCGGACGTTGTTCTCGATCGTCTCGGCGATGGCATTCCGGTTGCCCTGCAGACGGCCCAGCTTTGCGGTAATGGTATCGGCGATGCCGGACTTCACGATCAGATCCAGGAGCCCCAGGTTGCCAAAGGCGGAGATCGGCCTGGGCTCATCGGCCTGGATATAGGTGTCGATGAGGTGGCGCATGTCGGCCTCGTAGGGCTTGAGGTCAAGGGTCTCGCCGCTGGCGTTGCGGATGATCTCGCGCAGCGCCAGGTAGTCGTTAGTTTGCTGCTGGATATGGCGGACATCCGCGGCGCTGTAGCCGGCACCCGCCAAGTCGTCAGCGAGGTTGGCATAGGCGCGTACCAGGGCAACCGTACCCTGATAGAGGGCGGCGCGGCGCGGTTCGCGTTCCTGGAGGTCGGTGGGCACCTCGGTGTTGCCGCAAAAGTAATGGATATGTTCCAGCGTGCCCTGGGGTGGCGCCACCGGCTCACAGAGCAGAGCCAGGACTTCGAGGGCGCTGTCGAGGCGCTCCCGGCCTTTCTTGAGCCGGTCCTGGAGCAGCACCTCGGGGTCCGCGCCGCCGGCGCTGTGATCCAATTCCGAGCTATAGACGGCGATGGCATTCTCCAGCTTCCTGAACAGATCCTTGTAGTCGACGATATAGCCGAAGTCCTTGTCCTCGCCGTCGAGACGGTTGGTGCGGCAGATGGCCTGGAAGAGGCCATGGTCCTGCATGGACTTGTCGAGGTAGAGGTAGGTGCAGGGCGGCGCGTCGAAGCCGGTGAGGAGTTTATCGACCACCACCAGCAACTTCATGGTGGCCGGATACTTGACGAACTGCCGCTTGGCACGGCTTTCGTAGGTAGCGGTCTTGGTCAGGCCGGGGTCCGGCGCAATGTCCTTGAGCAGCGCGCTGTAGGTACTATAGATGAACTGCTTGTCGGTCTCGGTATTGGCGCCGGTTTCCTCTTGGGTAACGTCCCTGGCCAGGGGATTGTAGGAGGTGACGATGGCGCACCTGCCCTTGAGGGGCGTCTGCTGGAAGAGGGTGTAATAGCGGCAGGCTTCGTGGATGCTGGCGGCCACCAGGAGGGCGT
>JBFZDM010000134.1:0-3312 GCA_041307365.1 Chromatiaceae bacterium
TCGGACAACAAAATCCTGGGCGTAGTCCTGGTTACCGGCGAGACGGCCGAGGAGGCCCCGCCGGAACAGTTCCACGCCGTCGGCACCGCCTGCCGCGTCCACCGCGTCCACGAGCAGGATGGTTACCTTCAGGTATTGGTGGAGTGCATCCACCGCTTCCGCATCGACACTTGGGTGTCCCGGCGGGCACCCTTTTCGGCGCGGGTCGAATACCTGCCCGAGGCGGGCATGAATCCGAATGAAGAGGTCAAGGCCTATGCCATGGCTGTCATCAATACGATCAAGGAGTTGTTGCCCCTAAACCCCCTCTATGTGGAAGAACTGCGGGTCTTCCTTGATCGCTTTGGCCCCGATGACCCTTCCCATCTGTCCGATTTCGCCGCCAGTCTGACAACCTCCACCAAGGAACAACTCCAGGAGGTGCTGGAGGCGGTCGATCTCCTGAAACGGATGGAAAAGGTGCTGATCCTTCTCAACAACGAGTTGGAATTAGCGCGCGCCCAGCAGAAGATCCGCGAGTCGGTCGAGGAGCGGATGCAGAAGCAACAGCGAGACTTCTTCCTTAAGGAGCAACTCAAGGTCATCCAAAAGGAACTCGGGTTGGCTAAGGATGATCGCACAGCGGAGTTGGATAAGTTCAAGGAGCGCCTCAAATCCCTGGTCCTGACCGAGGAAGCCCAGAAACGCGTCGATGAGGAACTGGAGAAGATGGCAATCCTGGAGACGGGGTCGCCGGAGTATTCCGTTACCCGTAACTACCTGGATTGGATCACCACTCTCCCCTGGGGCCACTTTTCCAAGGACAAACTGGATCTGAAACGGGCCCGGCGCATCCTCGATGGCGATCATCATGGCCTGGAAGACGTCAAGACCCGCATCCTCGAATTCCTGGCTGTCGGCATCCACAAGGGCCAAATCGCCGGCTCCATCATCTTGCTGGTGGGTCCACCGGGCGTTGGCAAGACATCTGTGGGTCGCTCCATCGCCGATGCCCTAGGCCGTCGATTCTACCGCTTCTCCGTAGGCGGCATCCGCGACGAAGCGGAGATCAAGGGCCATCGCCGCACCTACATCGGCGCTATGCCGGGCAAGTTCCTCCAGGCGGTGAAGGACACAGGCACCGCGAACCCGGTCATCATGCTCGACGAGATTGACAAGATCGGTGCCTCTTACCACGGCGATCCAGCCTCCGCCCTGTTGGAAGTCCTGGACCCGGAACAAAACTCGGACTTCCTCGACCACTACCTGGATCTGCGCTTCGACCTGTCCAAGGTGCTCTTCGTCTGCACCGCCAATCAGCTTGATAGCATCCCCGGCCCCTTGGCCGACCGCATGGAAATCATCCCCCTTTCGGGTTATATCGCCGAGGAAAAACTGGCCATCGCCAAGAAATACCTGCTGCCCCGCCAGATCGAAAGGGCTGGGCTACCCAGGCGGTCGGTGCTCCTGGACTCCGCCACCTTGCGCGACCTTATCGCCGGCTATGCCCGGGACGCGGGCGTGCGCCGGTTGGACAAGCAAATCGGCAAAATCGTGCGGAAGTGCGCGGTCCGAATGCTGGAGGGGGAAGTGACCCCAATCAAAGTCACCCAAAATCAGCTCAAGGAATATCTCGGTAGCCCCGTGTTTCGCGACGAGCGCAAACTGACAGGACCGGGGGTAGTCACCGGCTTGGCGTGGACCGCCATGGGCGGCGCCACCCTATCCATCGAGGCGGTGAGAACCCATGGCTTCACTCGCGGATTCAAGTTGACAGGGCAACTCGGCGATGTCATGAAGGAATCCGCCGAAATCGCGTATGGATATCTCGTCAGCCACGCCGAACATTTCGGCGTTGACCCGGCCTACTTCGAGAATTCCTATATCCACATCCATGTCCCCGCTGGCGCCACCCCTAAAGATGGACCCTCCGCCGGCATCACCATGGCCAGCGCCCTCCTCTCCCTGGCCCGCAAGGTACCTGTGCGACGCTTGGCCATGACGGGCGAGATCACCTTAACAGGCGCGGTCTTCCCTGTCGGTGGCATTCGCGAAAAACTCATCGCCGCCCGTCGCGTCGGTATCCGGGAGATCATCCTTCCGAAGGACAACGAAGGTGATTTCGAGGAGGTGCCGGATTATGTCCGGCAAGGCCTGGTGGTCCATTTCGCCACCCGCTTCGAGGATGTGGTGCCGTTGCTATTCAAGGCGGGATAGGGAGCCGAACCTGCCATAATCGCTCGGCCCTGGGAGCGATGCATCCCGCTTGGGGTTGACTTAATCGAGCTACATAGATCATAAGAATTCATGCAGCCAAGAGGAATGGCTCCCTCGCAGTCCTGAAGCCAGATACCCGAAGTAAGCCCCGTTCCGAGGAGTAACCCCTCCAAAAAACAAAACCCCGCCCTTATAGTGAGGGCGGGGTTTAGGCAGAGGGTCCTGGCGGTGACCTACTTTCACATGGGGAGGCCCCACACTATCATCGGCGATACACCGTTTCACTTCTGAGTTCGGGATGGGATCAGGTGGTGCCAGTGCTCTATGGCCGCCAGGAAAAGGGCGGTGGTGGGTCGGAGGGGACCCACCACCCGGAACAGAGAGATCGTTAGGCGCCGTAGCCAGGCGTTACCCACCCGCGCAAAGCGCTTGGGTGTTATAGGGTCAAGCCGCACGGTCAATTAGTACGGGTTAGCTGCACGCGTTACCGCGCTTCCACATCCCGCCTATCCACGTCGTAGTCTGCGACGGACCTTCAGGGACCTCGAGGGTCCAGGGAGACCTTATCTTGGGAGGGGCTTCCCGCTTAGATGCTTTCAGCGGTTATCCCGTCCGTACGTAGCTACCCGGCAATGCCACTGGCGTGACAACCGGAACACCAGGGGTACGTCCACTCCGGTCCTCTCGTACTAGGAGCAGCTTCCCTCAAGTCTCCAACGCCCACGGCAGATAGGGACCGAACTGTCTCACGACGTTCTAAACCCAGCTCGCGTACCACTTTAAATGGCGAACAGCCATACCCTTGGGACCGACTTCAGCCCCAGGATGTGATGAGCCGACATCGAGGTGCCAAACCTCCCCGTCGATATGGACTCTTGGGAGAGATCAGCCTGTTATCCCCGGAGTACCTTTTATCTGATGAGCGACGCCCCTTCCACCCGGTAACGCCGGATCATTAGGCCCGGCTTTCACCTCTGCTCGACTTATAGGTCTCACAGTCAGGCACCCTTATACCCTTACGCTCTTCGCGCGATTGCCAACCGCGCTGAAGGTGCCTTTGGGCTCCTCCGTTACTCTTTAGGAGGAGGCCGCCCCAGCCAAACTGCCCACCTACCA
>JBFZDM010000138.1:0-8581 GCA_041307365.1 Chromatiaceae bacterium
CGGCGTCGATGTGCCAGACCAGATTGTCGCCCGGAAGCAAGCCGCGAAAGACGCGGTCCAGCGCCGGGATACCGGTGCTAATGTGGGATTCGATCATGCGGATACCTGCGTTGTTAGGGCACTGGCCAGCATGGGCACCGCCCCATGACGGCCATCACCCAGGCCGCGCCCTTGGGCACCCCGCCGGCCTGTCTGGCCAACCAGTATTGCAGTATACAAGGTTTGCGCGCGACCCCTTGGCGGGCCTATCATGCCCGCCCCCTGAAAGGCCCGGCATGCCCGCGAGGCGCCGGGGCCGATCATGGATCGGCCGCGCGGCGATCCCGCCCTGGCGGCGTCTTCAATCACCGTTCGGATAGGGCGAAGCCCGGGAAAATCCATGTCATCGAATAATCAGGCGATCGAACAGTTTCTGGCCGAGGTCGTGGCCAAGAACCCCAATGAGCCCGAGTTCCACCAGGCCGTGCGCGAGGTCGTTGAATCGGTTTATCCCGTGGTGGAGGCCTCCCGGGCCTACCGCGAGGCATGCATCCTGGAGCGTATGGTCGAACCCGAGCGGGTAGTCATGTTCCGTGTCCCCTGGCTGGATGATCAGGGCCAGATGCAGATCAATCGCGGCTTCCGCATCGAGATGAGCAGCGCCATTGGCCCCTACAAGGGCGGTCTGCGCTTTCACCCCACTGTCAACATCGGCGTGCTCAAGTTCCTGGCCTTCGAGCAGGTCTTCAAGAACAGCCTCACCACCCTCTCCATGGGCGGCGGCAAGGGCGGCTCGGACTTCGACCCCAAGGGCAAGAGTGAAAATGAGGTGATGCGCTTCTGCCAGTCCTTCATGACCGAACTCTACCGCCACATCGGCCCCGACACGGACGTGCCCGCCGGCGACATCGGCGTGGGCGGCCGCGAGATCGGCTACCTCTTCGGGCAATACAAGCGTATCGCC
Source organism: Chromatiaceae bacterium (assembly GCA_041307365.1). GTDB lineage: Bacteria > Pseudomonadota > Gammaproteobacteria > Chromatiales > Chromatiaceae > M0108. The sequence goes on from JBFZDM010000138.1 coordinate 944, forward strand.
AACCGTTTCAACGGCGTGCTCTCCGGCAAGGGCCTGGCCTACGGCGGTTCCCTGATCCGCCCCGAGGCCACGGGCTATGGCGCCGTCTATTTCGCCCAGGAGATGCTCGCCACGCACGGTGACAGCGTCGCCCGCAAGGTCGCCACCGTCTCTGGCTCCGGCAATGTTGCCCAGTACACGGTGGAGAAGCTGATCCAATGCGGCGCCAAGCCGATCACCCTCTCCGATTCCGGCGGCACCATCGTGGACGAGGACGGCATCGACGAAGAGAAGCTGGCCTGGGTCATGGACCTCAAGAACGTGCGCCGGGGGCGGATCAGCGAATACGCCGATCGCTACCCCCGCGCCCGTTTTCTGCCCGGCGAGCGTCCCTGGGGCGTCAAGTGCGACCTGGCCTTCCCCAGCGCCACCCAGAACGAGGTGGACGAGCGCGACGCCCGGACCTTGGTCGACAATGGCTGTATCTGCGTTTCCGAGGGGGCCAACATGCCGACGACGCCCCAAGGAGTGGATGTCTTCCTGGCCGCCCGCGTGCTCTATGGGCCGGGCAAGGCCGCCAACGCCGGCGGCGTCTCGGTGTCGGGCCTGGAAATGACCCAGAACGCGGGCGTCGTCCGCTGGCCCCGCGAGGAGGTGGACATGCGCCTCCAGCAGATCATGAAGTCCATCCACGCCAACTGCGTCAGCTACGGCGAGGCGGATGGCTTCGTCAACTATGTCCGCGGCGCCAACATCGCCGGCTTTGTCAAGGTGGCCGACGCCATGCTGGCCCAGGGCTGCGTGTAACACGCCAGCCAGCCCCGTTGGGAGGGCTGACGGGATTGCGCCCGTCGCCCTCCCACACCACCCCCGCCTACCGAGCACCCGGCGGCAACCCCGCCTGCCGTGACCGCTAACGGGGCAGATCCGACCTCCCCATCAGGTACTCATCCACCGCCCTGGCGCACTGACGCCCTTCGCGGATCGCCCAGACCACCAGGGACTGGCCCCGACGCATGTCTCCGGCCGCGAAGACGCGCGGCGCCGAGGTGTGGTAGGCCTCGGGTCCCTCGGTCGCGCTCTTCACATTGCCACGGCCATCGAGTTCCACCCTCAGGCCGGCGAGCAGGCCCTCGCGCACCGGGTGAATGAACCCCATGGCCAGCAGCACCAGGTCCGCCTTGAGTTCAAAGGTGGAGCCTTCCACCTCGGTCATGCGCCAGTCCCCTCCCCCCTCCCGGGTCCATTCGACCCGGGCGCATTGCACGGCCCGCACCCGGCCATGACCATCGTCAAGGAAGGACTTGGTGACCACCGACCACATGCGCTCGCAACCCTCCTCGTGGGATGAGGAGGTCCTCAGGCGGTTGGGCCAGTTGGGCCAGGTCAAGGCCTTGTTTTCCTTTTCCGGCGGCTTGGGCAGGATCTCGATCTGGGTGACCGACAGGGCGCCGTGACGATTGGAGGTGCCAATGCAATCGGAACCCGTCTCGCCACCGCCGATCACGACCACATGACGGCCCTCGGCGGAGATGCCCTTGACCCTGTCGCCGGCGACCCAGCGATTCTGGGGTTGCAGAAAGTCCAGGGCGAAATGGACCCCCTCCAACTCGCGCCCCGGTATGGGCAGGTCGCGGGGCTGCTCGGAGCCGCCCGCGAGCACCAGGGCATCGAAATCGTCGAGCAACCGGCTTACCGGCAGGTCTACCCCGACGTGGGTCTGGGTGTGGAAGGCCACGCCCTCCGCGTGCATCTGGGCAATGCGTCGGTCGATCAGGTACTTCTCCATCTTGAAGTCCGGGATGCCGTAGCGCAGCAACCCGCCGATGCGGTCAGCCTTCTCATAGATATGCACCTTGTGGCCGACCCGCGCCAGTTGCTGGGCGCAGGCGAGGCCCGCTGGACCAGAGCCGACCACGGCGATGCGCCGACCGGTGCGATGCTCGGGGATGCTGGGCTGGATCCAGCCCTCCTCCCAGGCGCGATCGACGATGGCGCACTCGATGGACTTGATGGTCACCGGGCTGTCGTCGATGTTCAGGGTACAGGAGGCCTCGCAGGGGGCCGGACAGATGCGGCCAGTAAACTCCGGGAAGTTGTTGGTGGAGTGCAGCACCTCGATGGCCCGCTTCCAATCGCCGCGATAAACCAGATCGTTCCAGTCCGGAATCAGATTATTGACCGGGCAGCCCTGATGACAGAAGGGAATGCCGCAATCCATGCAGCGCGCCCCTTGCTGGCGCGCTCCCTCCTCGCTCAGGGGGATGACGAACTCCTGATAATGTTGCAGACGATCCGCGACGGGGGCATAGGCCCGTTCCGTGCGCGCGAATTCCATGAATCCGGTTGTCTTGCCCATGATTGACGATCCTCCTAGGCGGCCTGGCGGAGTTCCGCCGCTTGTTCCGCGAGCAACTGGTTGAGTGCGCGGCGGTAATCCACCGGCATGACCTTAACGAATTTCGGGAGGCTCGCGCCCCAGTCGTCGAGGAGCCGCTGGGCCACCGGGCTGCCGGTGTAATTCAGGTGCCGCTCAACCAGCCGCCGCAGACGGAGGGCATCGAAGCGCGTCATGTCATGGCTGACATCGACCCGGCCATGGGTCTCGAGGTCGCCACCCTGGTGGTAGAGAGCCTCCAAAGCCTGATCCTCGGAGGCGATGGGCTCGAGTTCGACCATGGCCAGGTTGCAGCGCTTGGCGAAACTGCCATCTTCATCCAGGACATAGGCGATACCGCCGCTCATGCCCGCCGCGAAGTTGCGTCCGGTGGGCCCCAGACAGACGACCACGCCGCCGGTCATGTATTCGCAGCCGTGGTCGCCCACGCCCTCGATGACCGCCGTCGCCCCCGAGTTGCGCACCGCAAAGCGCTCGCCCGCGACGCCGCGCAGGAAGACCTCGCCGGTGATGGCCCCATACAGGGCCGTGTTACCGATGATGATGTTGTCCTCGGCGCAGGCCAGCCCGCTTTTGGCGGTTGGCCGGACTATGATGCGCCCGCCCGAGAGCCCCTTGCCGACATAGTCGTTGGCCTCGCCCTCCAGATCCACCGTGATGCCCTGGGCCAGCCAGGCCCCGAAGGACTGGCCGGCGGTGCCCCGGGCATGGATCGAGATGGAGTCGTCGGGCAGGCCGGCATGGCCATAAAGTTCCGCGACCCGGCCCGAGAGCATAGCGCCGAAGGTGCGATTGTGGTTGCGCACCAGGATATCGATCCGCACCGGCTCGCCCTTCTCCAGGGCTGGGCCGGCCTGGCGGATCAGCTCGTGATCCAGGGCCTTCTCCAGGCCGTGATCCTGGGGCTCGCATTGATGGGTCGCGACCCCCTCGCGTACTGGCGGCAGGTGGAGCATCCGCGAGAAGTCCAGACCCTTGGCCTTCCAGTGGCTAATGGCCCGGCGCACGTCGATGAGATCGGCGCGGCCAATCATGTCGTCGAAGCGACGGAAGCCCAGACGCGCCATCAATTGGCGCACCTCCTCGGCCACGAAGAAGAAGTAGTTGATCAGATGCTCTGGCTTGCCGGTGAAACGCTTGCGCAGCTCCGGGTCCTGGGTCGCCACGCCGACTGGGCAGGTGTTGAGGTGGCATTTGCGCATCATGATGCAACCGGCCACGATAAGGGGGGCCGTGGCGAAACCGAACTCGTCCGCGCCCAACAGGGCGCCTACCACCACGTCGCGCCCCGTGCGGATGCCCCCATCCACCTGCACCGCGATACGCCCGCGCAAGCGGTTCAGGACCAGGGTCTGATGGGTCTCGGCCAGGCCTATCTCCCAGGGGGAGCCGGCGTGCTTGATGGAGGTCAGGGGCGAGGCGCCGGTGCCACCCTCGTAACCCGAAATGGTCACATGGTCGGCATGGGCCTTGGCCACCCCCGCCGCGACCGTGCCGACGCCGACCTCGGACACCAGCTTGACCGAGATGCGGGCGCGGGGGTTGACGTTCTTGAGGTCATGGATGAGCTGGGCCAGGTCCTCGATCGAATAGATATCGTGGTGCGGCGGCGGCGAGATGAGGCCGACGCCCGGGGTCGAGTGCCGTACCCGCGCGATCTGCTTGCTTACCTTGTGGCCGGGCAACTGGCCGCCCTCGCCCGGCTTGGCGCCTTGGGCCATCTTGATCTGGATGTCGTCGGCATTGACCAGGTACTCGGTGGTGACGCCGAAGCGCCCCGAGGCCACCTGCTTGATGGCGGAACGCTGGGGATTCCGGGCACCATCCGGCAGAGGCTGGTAGCGCTCCGGCTCCTCCCCGCCCTCGCCCGTATTGGACTTGCCGCCGATCTGGTTCATGGCGATGGCGAGAGTGGTGTGGGCCTCCTGGGAGATGGAACCGAAGGACATGGCCCCGGTGGCAAAGCGCTTGACGATCGTGGCCGTGGGCTCGACCTCTTCGAGGGGCACCGGATTGCGGTCCAGGGCCAACTCGAAGAGACCGCGCAGGGTCAACAGGCGTTCGTTCTGATCGTTGATGGCGCGGGAAAACTCCTCGAAGGTCTTCCAGTCGTTGGCGCGGGTGGCGTGCTGGAGCTTGGCGATGGAATCGGGTGTCCAGGCGTGGGCCTCGCCACGGATGCGGAAAGCGTAGTCGCCGCCCACGTCCAGGGCGTTCTCATAGATGGGATTGGCGCCATAGGCGTCGGCGTGCCAGCGCGCCGCCTCCTCGGCGATCTCCCGCAGGCCAACGCCCTCGATACGGGTGGCCGTGCCGGTGAAATAGGTCTCGACGAAATCACTGGAGAGCCCGACGGCGTCGAAGATCTGGGCGCCGCAGTAGGACTGATAGGTCGAGATGCCCATCTTGGACATGACCTTGAGCAGCCCCTTCTTGATGCTCTTCATGTAGCGGTTGTGCAGTTCCGTCTCCGGGAGCTTCTCCAGCAGGCTGGGGCGCAAGGCCGAGAGGGTGTCAAAGGCCAGGTAAGGGTTGATCGCCTCGGCGCCATAGCCGGCCAGGACGGCGAAGTGGTGCACCTCGCGCGTCGCCCCGGTCTCCACCACCAGGCCGGACTCGGTACGCAAGCCCATGCGCACCAGGTGATGATGTACGGCGGAAGTGGCGAGCAGGGCCGGGATTGGGATGTGGTCCGCATCCAGGGCCCGGTCCGAGAGCACCAGGATGTTATGGCCGTCGCGGACCGCGCGTTCCGCCGCCGCGCACAGCAGGGCGACGGCGGGCTTCATGCCCATGGGCCCCTGATCCACCGGGTAGCAGATGCTGATGGTCTTGGTGCGGAAGGCCCCGGCGGTGTGATCCTCGATGTGGCGGATGCGGGCCAGGTCCGTGTTCGTCAGGATGGGGTGATCCACCTCCAGCCGCAGGTGGTTGCCACCGTCGTGTATGCCCAGCAGGTTTGGACGCGGCCCGATCAGGGACACCAGCGACATCACCAGCTCCTCGCGGATGGGGTCGATGGGCGGGTTGGTGACTTGGGCGAAGTTCTGCTGGAAGTAATTGAATAGGGGCTTGGGCTTATTCGACAGGATGGCGATGGGGTTGTCCGCCCCCATGGAGCCCACCGCCTCCTCGCCCGTGGTCGCCATGGGCGTCATCAGGAACTTGATGTCTTCCTGGGTATAGCCGAAGGCCTGCTGGCGGTCGAGCAGTGTCTGGGCGCCGGGGGCCATGGGCCCGATATCCGGCGGCAGCTCCCGCAGGCGAATCTGGGTGCGATCCAGCCACTCCTGGTAGGGCTTGGCGGCCGCCAGGCTGGCCTTGACCTCGGCATCGTCGATGATGCGCCCTTGCTCCAGGTCGATGAGGAACATCTTGCCGGGCTGAAGCCGCCACTTGCGGACTATGCGCTCCTCGGGGATATCGAGGACACCCATCTCGGAGGCCATGACTACCAGGTCGTCATCGGTGACCAGATAACGGGCCGGCCGAAGACCATTACGGTCCAGGGTGGCGCCGATCTGGCGACCATCGGTGAAAGCTACCGCCGCCGGTCCATCCCAGGGCTCCATGAGTGCGGCGTGATATTCGTAAAAGGCGCGGCGCTGCTCGTCCATCATCGGGTTGCCGGCCCAGGCCTCCGGGATCAGGATCATCATGGCGTGAGCCAGGGAATAACCGCCCACCACCAGCAACTCCAGCGCGTTGTCGAAGCAGGCCGAGTCGGATTGACCCTCCGGGATCAGGGGCCAGACCTTATCCAGATCCGGGCCAATGATCTCCGATGCCATGTTGTGACGGCGGGCCGCCATCCAGTTGAGGTTGCCCCGCAAGGTATTGATCTCGCCATTGTGGGCGATCATGCGGAAGGGGTGGGCCAGGTTCCAGGTCGGGAAGGTATTGGTGGAGAAGCGTTGGTGGACCAGTGCCAGGGCCGACTCGAAGAGGGGGTGGTGGAGGTCCTGGTAATAGCTGCCTACCTGATCCGCCAGGAACATACCCTTGTAAACCAGGGTGCGGGTGGACAGGGAGGCCACATAAAAGCTGGCCTGGGGCAGACCGGCGAAGCGGATGGCGTTGTCCATGCGCTTGCGCGCCACAAAGAGGCTGCGCTCGAAGGCATCCTGGTCGCCGTGTTTTTCCCCTCGCGCGATGAAGACCTGGCTGACCACGGGTTCCGTAGGCAGGACGCTCGCGCTCAGGACGCTGCTGTCCACCGGCACCTCGCGCCAGCCCAGAACCCGGTCGCCACCCTCGGCGATCTGGCGATCTATAACTGACTTGATCTCCCCGTGACGGCCGCGGTCCTTGGGCAGAAAGATCATGCCGACCGCGTAACTTCCCACTGGGGGGAGTTCAAAGTCCACCCGAGCGCGCATGAAGGCGTCGGGGATCTGTACCAGAATGCCGGCGCCGTCGCCCGCCCGGGGATCGGCCCCCACGGCACCGCGGTGAGTCAGGCGGACCAGGATCTCGAGACCCTGGTCGACGATTTGCCGGCTCTTGACGTTCTTGATGTTGCAGACGAAGCCGACGCCGCAGGCATCATGCTCATAGGCGGGGTCGTAAAGTCCCTGGGGTTCGGGTAGGGCGTGAAGGCTCATCGCTGACCTCTAAAGAACCAGAATCTGATTTGGCCATGCGGGGCCAAGGGGGTCGGTGATTTTATCCAAACAGCAGAATCCATGCCAGATGGCTGTCGATACGCCAGGGGCCATGGGCGACAAAGTGCCTGTGCTCCTTTACGCGCCCCTTCCCGGTGCGAATATCCCGAGCAAGAGATTGGATCGCCCGTTCTTGGTGCGCGGATAATCATTGTCGCACCAGGATGGCGCGACCAGGCCCCTTGGTCCCGAGCCTGGTCAGTCGCGCACCCGATTATACCCAACGCATGTCGGTCTTTGGCTTTGTTCCGCGGAGAATCGCAACTATTACAGATGGCTGCATCCTACTGACCACCGATAACCGACCTCCGACCACGACTAAACCAATGCCCAGCGAGCCAGATGACCGGCCAGAGCGCCGGATCGAACCCGTCGCCCTAGGTTGGACCAAAAGGCCCGGGCACGGCTCATAACCTCCAGAAGTCAAAACCTCTCCTGGCCTTGATCATAGGGTGAGTGGCGAGATATTCTTAAAAGTTGTGTTTAATCTCCCAAGCTTCACCGACGAACGATGCCGTTATGAAAATCGGTGTACCGAAAGAAAGTTGCACCGGGGAAACCCGCGTCGCATCCACCCCCGATGTGGTCAAGAAGTTG
>JBFZDM010000148.1:0-5204 GCA_041307365.1 Chromatiaceae bacterium
AGGGTGACGAGGTCATGCTGCCCCTGGAGGTCAAGGCCGGGGCCAATATCCGTCGCGCCGGCGAGGACATCGAGGCCGGGGCCGAGATCATCGCCGCCGGGACCCGGCTGCTGCCCCAGCATCTGGGGCTGGCCGCTTCCGTTGGCGTGGAGCGGCTCAAGGTCTGGCGGCGGCTCAAGGTCGCGGTCTTTTCCAGCGGGGACGAACTGGTCATGCCCGGTCGACCGCTGGGCCCTGGCCAGATCTACAACTCCAACCGCTTCACCCTGCTGGGGCTGTTGACCGCCTTGGGCTGCGAGACCCTGGACCTGGGCATCGTCGAGGATAGGCTTGACGCGACCGTCGCCGCCCTGGCCGACGCCGCGGGCCGGGCGGATCTGATCGTGGCGAGCGGTGGTGTCTCCGTGGGCGAGGAGGATCATGTGAAGCCCGCCGTGGAGCACCTGGGGACCCTGGACCTGTGGAAGGTCGCCATTCGCCCCGGCAAGCCCCTGGCCTTTGGTCATTTGGGCCCGCGCCGGACGCCCTTCATCGGCACTCCGGGCAATCCGGTATCCCTTTTCGTCACCTTTTGCCTCTTCGCCCGGCCCTTCATCCGCCGGATGCAGGGTGTCGCGGGCTGTCTGGAACCCCGCGCCTTCGAGGCCCCTGCGGGCTTCGCTTGGCCCAAGGCCGCCGAGCGCCTCGAATTCCCCCGCGCTCGCCTGGAACCCGGCAACCATGGCCGTCCCGAGGTCCGCCTCTATCCCAGCCACTCCTCCGCCGTCCTCAGCTCGGTGACCTGGGCCGAGGGGCTTGCGATCATCCCCGCCGGCCAGACGCTCCAGCGCGGCGAACCGGTCAAATTCCTGCCCCTGAGCGAACTCCTCACATGATCCAGATCCGCTATTTCGCCAGCCTGCGGGAGCGCCTGGGCACGGGCGCCGAGGAAATTCCCGCCCCCACTCCCGCCGTCGGGGCCGAAACCACGGTCGCGGACCTCCTCCTCCTCCTGCGCCAGCGGGGCGAGCCCTGGAAGGAGGTCCTGAACGAGACCTCCAGCCTCCTGGCCGCCGTCAATCAGGAAATGGCCGGGCCGGCCACCCCTGTCCAGGACGGAGACGAAGTCGCCTTCTTCCCCCCCGTGACCGGGGGGTGATGATCGGCGCGGCCAGGTGAGTCGGCATCCAGGGGCCCAGTGCCCCTGGTCGCCGTCAGATCATCAGAGGGGCGCTTCTCCGCCCCCTTCCAGACCGGAGAGGCGGGTGTCGGGGCGGCCTCCCTTGCGCGCGCGGAGGGCCTGGGCCAATTGATGCACGGCCATGGCGTAGTAGCTGCTGTGGTTGTAGCGGGTGATGACGTAGAAGTTGTGCAGCCCCAGCCAGTACTGATAGCCGCTGCTGGCGTCGAGGCGAATGAGGCTGAACTCCCCCTGGGAGGGCGGGCTCTTGTCGGGGCGGACCCCGGCGCGGGCAAGGGCGTCCAGGCTGTAACGGCTATCGAAGCCGGTCTTGAGGGCGGTGACGTCGGCGCCGCTGGCATTGGCCCGAATGACGACCGGTTCGCCGGCGCGCCAACCGTGGGCGGCGAAGTAATTGGCCACGCTGCCGATGGCATCGACCGGATTCCAGAGGTCGCGGCGGCCGTCGCCATCGAAATCGACCGCCCACTTGAGGAAGCTGGAGGGCATGAACTGGCCGTAGCCCATGGCGCCGGCGTAGGAGCCCTTGGGCTGGAAGGGGTCCAGGCCCTCGTCCCGTGCCATCTTGAGATAGGCCGCGAGTTCGTCGGTGAAGAAGGCGGAGCGGCGCGGAAAATCGAAGGCCAGGGTAGCGAGGGCGTCCATCACCCGGTGCTTGCCCATGTATCCGCCCCAGTTGGTCTCCACCCCCACGATGGCGACGACGTATTCCGCCGGCACGCCAAACTTTTCCTGGGCACGCTGCAACACCCCTTCGTAACGCCCCCAGAAGGCCGCGCCCTTGGCGATATTGGCATCGGTGAGGAACTTGGCCCGATAGCGCGTCCAGGCGCCGGTGGGCTGGGTGGAGGGCTTGGGATCGGGGCGGTGGACGAAGTCGATGATCCACTGCTGACGCTCCGCCCGCGACAGCCAGTCCGCGACCTGGGCCTGGTCGAAGCCCTCGCCCGCCATGCGATCGACAAATGCCCCCGCGGCGGGATAGCTGGCAAAGTCGCCACGCACCTGACCCGAACCCAAGGCGGGACGCGCATAGGCACCCACCGGGGAAGCGGCGGCGGATTCCTGCCGCGAACTGGAGCCGCAGGCGGTTAACAACAAGGGCAAGGCACAAGCGAGAAGCAAGGTAGTACGCATGGCGATCTCCGGGGTTAGGAGTTTGAGATAGGTTATCGTCGCACTTCGATGCCGGACTGGCGCAGGTGTTCCTTGACGGCCGCGATGGGCACCTCCCGCCGGTGGAAGATGCCGGCGGCCAGGGCGGCTTCCACGTGGGTGACGGCGAAGACCTCGGCAAAGTGTTCGACCCGGCCGGCGCCGCTGGAGGCGATGACGGGGATGGTCACCGCCGAGCGCACGGCCTGGATCAGCTCCAGGTCGAAACCGGCGCCCGTGCCGTCGCGGTCGATGGAGTTGAGCAGGATCTCGCCGGCGCCCAGTTGCTCGCAGACCTGGGCCAGGGTCACGGCATCCAGGTCCCGCCCCTCGCGACCACCCTTGATGGTGCACTGGAACCAGCACCATGGCTCACCCTTGGGGCCTGGGGTGGCGGTGGGCACGACGTGATGGTGGGGTGCATCCTCCGGCACGGCCACATAAACCCGCCGAGGGTCAATCGAGATGACCACGGCCTGGTTGCCATAGCGATGGGCGATCTCCTCGATGGCGCTGTCACCGGTTCGGCCACCCTGGGCCAGCACCTCCTCGACCGTCGTCACCGCATCGCTGCCGATGGAGATCTTGTCCGCGCCCGAGGCGAAATATTCCGAGGCCACCTCCAGGGCGGAGTAGCGCCGGCCTGTCGCGTCGGTGAAGGCGCGGATGCCGCCGCCAATGGTCAGGGGGACGAAGACATTCTCCGAGGTCCGCCGCAACACCTCCAGCATGGGCTGGTCGGCGAGGGGGAAGTCCCGGAAGGCGGTGATGTTGAGGAAGGTGATCTCGTCGGCCCCCTCCTCGTAGTAGCGCCGCGCCAGGTCCACGGGCTTGCCCAGGTTGCGCACCTCGCCCTCCTCGCGCACGTCGTACTGATCGCCCTTGGTGACCACCAGATCGCCGGCGTCGTTGGCGCGCACGTCGAGGCAGGCGATGACGCGTTTGGCCAGCCGCGTTGGCTCCGCCGACCGCGCCGCGCCGCGCCCCCGCCAGCCAGGGGTCCCGCCATCGCGCCCTTCATCGCCGAGGAAACGATCGAGGAGCCCCAGCCCCGCCGGTCCACTCTTCTCCGGATGGAATTGAACCGCCGCGACCCGGCCCTGGCGCACGGCGCTGATGAAGGCGCCGCCATAATCCGTCTCCGCCAATATCCAGTCCGCGTTGGCCGCCTCCGGCGAGGCGCGGTAGGAATGGACGAAATAGAGCTTTTCGTCGCCCACGTCGTCGAGCAGGGCCGATTCGCGCCGGGCGCGGATGCCATTCCAGCCCATGTGGGGCACGGACAGGCCCGGCGCGTTGAAACGGCGAACCTGACCGGGAATGATGCCGAACCCCGCCACGCCAGGGGATTCGTCGCTGCCCTCGAACAGGGCCTGGAGGCCGATACAGATACCCAGGAAGGGCCGGTCCGCCCGCAGATAGTCCCGCAGGGGTTCGAAAAAGCCCATTTGATGCAGCCGCTGCATGGCCGAGCCGAAGCTGCCGACGCCCGGGAAGAGGATGCACTCGGCCTTAAGGATGTCCTCGGGGGTCCGGATGTCCGTCAGTTGGTGTCCGAGCTTGCGTACCGCGTTGCGGAGGCTGCGGACATTGCCGGCGCCGTAATCGAGTAGAGAGATCATGAGGCGTCAAAATCCAGGCTATTGAATGGCATCGCGGTGCAAAATGGGATGCGGAAGTCGCCAGGCATCTCGGAGGAGCCTTAAGGTTTCATACATCGTGTGGCCGCATCTGGTCGGGCCGCAGGCGAGGCGTGAAATAGACATCCGCGTCGTCCAGGTCCACCTCCCGACCCTCCACGTCCTCCAGGGGCTTCTCGTAGTCCTTCCAGCCGCGCAGGCCAGTCTGGAGAGATACCACATCGCGGAAGCCCAGCACCTGCATGACATGGGCGGCGAGGACGCTGCGATAACCGGAGCGGCAAACGGCCACGATCTCGCGTTCGCGGCCCCGGACCAGCTCGGGGACCGTCTCCTCGTAATCCCATTCGCAGGCGGATTCCAGGATACCACGCGGCACATTGATGGAACCTGGGATGTGCATGGCATCGAACTCGGCGGGCTCGCGCACATCGACGATCAGTAAGGCGGGGTTGGCCTCCAGTCGCTCCTCCAAATCCCAGGGCATGATCTCGCGCACATCCGTCAGGCAACCGCGCACCAGTTCGATGAATTTTTGCATATCCTTAACCACTCCGCTGGGGTTCCGGCTGGGGATTGCGGCCGGAACCCCGAAAAAGGCCGCCAGGATGGCGGCAACCATTAATCCGGCCTGGGCTCACGACATGGCGGTGGTCGGCCCACCACCGGCGCCCCTGGTGACTGGACGGCCCTAGGTCACGGTTCAAAAATAACCGGTACATCCGTAGGTCGGATTAGCGCCGCGTAACCCGACTTCGGGCCCGCCTTGTGCCACTGGTTTCTGAACCGTTCCTAGGGCGGTTCCCGCGCCGGGCCCGACGATCCGGCCAGGGGTGGTCCGGCCAGGCCGGACTCGCCCCCATCCAGGGTACGCAAATTCCTCTCCACCGCAATGACCGCCGCCTCCACCCGGGAATGGACCGCCAGCTTGCGCAGGATGGCCTTGACGTGGAGCTTGACGGTGCCATCCGTGATGCCAAGTTCCCGGGCAATGGCCTTATTGCTCTGGCCCTCCGCCAGGTGGCGGAGGATCTCCTGCTCGCGGGGGGTCAGATTGGCGAAGGACGCCGGCTCCCGTGGCTCCTCCCGCGCCCCTTGGACCACGCGGGCCAGGATGCCGGTCAGCTCCTTGGCTACCACGGTACGCCCGGCGAGTATGTCCTTGAGGGCGGAGATCAGCTCGTCCGGTTCCATGTCCTTGAGCAGATAGCCCTGGGCCCCCGCCTTGA
>JBFZDM010000152.1:0-3589 GCA_041307365.1 Chromatiaceae bacterium
GTTTTCTGGATGGCCGCGCGGGCCTGACCTATTGCCGGCTACTGGCCATCTATGAGTATCTGATCGTGCTCAAGACCCAAGAGCTGCTGACCGGGCAGGGACCCGCATCTCCCTTACGGGAAGGCGCGACGGACAGTGTGGCCGAGACCTGAGAGCCGGCGCATTCCCAACAGGCATTGCGGCAGATCCATGCAATCTCAACATAGCAAGAACATCCTGGTCACTGGCGGCGCCGGCTACATCGGCAGCCATGCCTGCAAGGCCCTCCATCAGGCGGGCTATCAGCCGATTGCCTGCGACAACCTCGTCTATGGTCATCCCTGGGCGGTGCGGTGGGGGCCGCTGGAGCAGGGCGATATGGCTGATCGGGCCTGGCTGGACACCTTGATCGAGCGCTACCGCCCGCTGGCGGTGATGCACTTCGCCGCCTATGCCTATGTGGGCGAGTCAGTGCAGGATCCGGGCAAGTATTACCGCAACAATGTGGCCGGGAGCCTGACACTGCTGGAGGCGGTGCGGGATCACGGTATCGGGCATTTCATCTTCTCCAGCACCTGCGCTACCTATGGCATGCCGGCGCGGGTGCCGATCGCTGAGGACTGTCCCCAGGTGCCGATCAATCCCTACGGGGCCTCCAAGCTGATGATCGAACGCATGCTGGCGGACTTCGAGCGCGCCCATGGGCTGCGGTCGATGGTGCTGCGCTATTTCAACGCGGCCGGCGCCGACCCCGAGGGCGAGATCGGCGAGGACCATGACCCGGAGACCCATCTCATCCCCCTGGCCATCCTGGCCGCGCAAGGCGGCGCGCCCGAATTGGCGATCCTTGGCTCTGACTATCCCACCCTGGATGGCACCGCCGTCCGGGACTACATCCATGTGACGGACCTGGCCGAGGCCCATGGGCGCGCCCTGGATGACCTGCTGGCCGGCGGCGCCAGCGCCGCCCTCAATCTGGGCACCGGGCAGGGCTATTCGGTGCGCCAGGTGATCCATGCCATCGAGGCATCGACCGGCCGGCGGGTCCCCCTGCGGGAAGCGCCGCGCCGTGCCGGTGATCCGCCAGTCTTGGTCGCCGATCCGGCGCGCGCCCAGCGGCGGCTGCGGTGGCGGCCGCGGCATTCGCGTCTCAGCCAGATCGTGGAGACGGCGTGGCGGTGGCATGAGGGGCGGCCCCGTTGAGCATGAGCAAGTGGCAGTGGTTTTTGTACGACCAAGATGCCCGCGGTTCCCGGCACCTATCCGGGCAGGTTGCCATAACCTGCCTGCCTTGCCAGTGCCTGGCCAGGCATGACGGCGGCAAGCGCCCATGAAGATTTCCATCATCACCGCCACCCGGCAATGCGTCGCTACCCTGGCCGACTGCCTGGCCTCGGTGGCCGGCCAGTCATACCCCGACCGCGAGCATATCGTCATCGATGGCGCCAGCACTGATGGCACCCTGGCGGTGCTGGAGGCCCATCGCCCCCAGTTGGCGGCCCTGGTGAGCGAACCGGACCAAGGCCTCTATGAGGCCCTGAACAAGGGCCTGGCGCGGGCAAGCGGGGATGTGATCGGTTTTCTGCACGCCGACGACCTCTACGCCGACGCGGACGTGCTGGCGCGCATCGCCGCCGCCTTTGCCACCTCCGATAAGGAGCCCGTCGAGGCGGTCTACGGCGACCTGGTGTACGTGGCCAAGGAGGATACGGGCCGGGTGATTCGCTATTGGCGCCCGGGGCAATTCCAGCCAGCCCGGCTGCGCTGGGGCTGGATGCCCCCCCACCCGACCCTCTACCTGCGCCGCTCGGTTTACCAGCGCCATGGAGGCTTCGATACCCGCTACCGGATCGCCGCGGACTATGACCTCATGTTGCGCGTGCTGGGTGGCAGAGAGGGCCGGCCGGCGGGGCAGGTGGTCTATCTGCCCCAGGTCCTGGTGCGCATGCGGGTGGGCGGCACCAGCAACCGCTCCTTGCCCAAGATCCTCCTCAAGTCCCGTGAGGATTACCGAGCCCTGCGGGCCAATCGCATCGGCGGCATCGGCGCCCTGGCCTGGAAAAACCTATCCAAACTGCCCCAGTTTTTCCCTAACAAAGAAAAAGCGGTCAGTACCCTTTTTCCCGTGAGAGATGGAATTGAACGCCATGGGAACCCCTGAGAAAAAGGGTACTGACCCCTTTTTTTCCTGGGTACAGGTTGCCGTCATGGCTGGGGTGGCGGCGATGCTGATGCTGGTGATGGGCGGCGTGTACCCAAGTGTGCGCGGGGCCGCCGGGGTGGCGATTGCCCTGCTGTTCTTCCTCACCTGGGCCTGGCGCATCGCCCGGAACCTGGGCCCCGATGGCTGGGATCTTGCCTGGTTCTGGGTCTGGCTGGCGCTATCCCTGTGGATCCTGTTGCAGTTGCTACCACTGCCCCGGGAGGTTTTCTTCTGGATCGGCGCCTATCCACCGGTCCTCCTCGATCTTTACCCGGAACTCCCGGTCACCCGGCTATCGCCCAACCTCGCCGCCACCATCGGCTACTGGGGGACATTCACAACCTACTGGGTCGCCGCCTACCTCACCGCGAGTTTACCCCGCCGCCAACTCGGCGTTTTCGTTGCCCTCCTCGTGACCCTGATCTTTGCCGAGGCCCTCTACGGCGTCATTGCCCATATCAATAAGTACGAGACAGTCCTCGGCCTGTGGCCAGCTCGCGACAATCACGGCGTGGTCGTTGGCACCTTCTGGAACCGCAATCACCTCGCCGGCCTCCTCGCCCTCGGCTGGCCCCTTGGCATCGCCTACCTCCTGTTCAGTGTCAAAACCTACCCGGACCGCATCCACGAGGTGCGCTATGCCCTCGTGGTGGTGTTCTGCCTGGTCATGGCCTTGGCGCTCTTCAACACCCTGTCTCGCCTTGGCACCGCCGCCGGCCTTTTTGGACTCCTCCTGTTCGTCCTGTTCGCGCGCGCCAACCGGTCAGAGCGGGTATCCGGGCTAGAGCGATTCTGGCTCCTGCTCGCGGGACTGGTGGCGCTGGGTCTCGCTATCAGTTTTGGCCTGGTCCCCCTGCTGCTGCGTTACGCCCAGAGCATTGACGATACGGGCCGCCTCGAAGCCATCGTCGCGCTTGCGGCCTTGCCCGCCAAGACCTGGCTGGCCGGGGCCGGGGCCGGCGCCTTCCAGGACGTTTTCAAGCTGGCGCAACCCGCCTCGATTTTCGAATCCCTTGAGTATCTGCACAATGACTGGGTCCAACTCGTGCTGGAGCTGGGCGTCCTTGGCCTCGCGGCGGTCCTGGTGGTGCTGATTCCCTGGTGGCGCCGGGTCAGGCCTTCACGCCTCGACCGCCTGCGCGCCGGTGCCATGGGCGGGCTGGCCGCTATCGCCCTGCACAGCCTGGGCGATTTCAACCTGCAGATTCCCGGCACGGCCTTTGCCTTCTGGCTGACGCTCGGCGTCCTCACCAATCGCGCGCTTGAGCAGGGGCCCCTCAAGAAGCGCAAAAAGAGGCGGCACTGGTCTGAGTCAGACGAGTCAGACCCCTTGCGGGCGGCGGTACCCCTGCCCGCGACCTTGCGAGCAGCGGACAAACCCATCCCCATCCCCATTGCCATCCCCAT
>JBFZDM010000190.1:0-4063 GCA_041307365.1 Chromatiaceae bacterium
GGCAAGCTCCAGGACCTGACCTACGACGAGTGCGAAGTGGCCATGGCCCTGGCGGGCTTGCCCTCTGGGGTCTGAAGGGTACCCTCAACGATCAAGGCGCTGGGCAGGGACGCCCTCATCAAACCGCCTGCTCATGTTCCTCCATGTGAGCGCCCAGGATCTCCAGCAGGATGCTGGTGACAAGGCCCCCGATCATGCCACCGATGAAGCCGCTGGGTATCTCGCTCAGGACCCTCTCGATAGTTACAAGTTGGCCACGCCAGGTCTAGGAAAAGGGGCTGTCCTGGCCTAACCTGACAGCATGCACCTCGCCAACCTGCCCATTGCCGAGGCCCTGCGGAGCCTGGGCACCCCCGAAACCGGACTCACAACCGCCGAGGCCACCCGGCGTCGGCGCGAGTACGGCGAGAACCGTATCGCCGCTATTGGCGCCGAGCCTGAGTGGCGGCGCTTCCTGCGCGAGTTCACCCACTTCTTCGCCATCATCCTCTGGATGGCGGCCTTCCTCGCCTTCTTCGCCGAGTCCCGCGACCCTGGCCAGGGGATGTGGCAACTCGGCGTCGCCATTCTCGCCGTGATCCTTATCAACGGCTGCTTCTCCTTCTGGCAAGAATACCGCGCCGAGCGAGCCATCGACTCCTTGCGAAGGCTGCTGCCCAGGTCCGCCAAGGTGGTGCGCAATGGCCAATTGACCTCGCTCCCGGTCGAAATGCTGGTGCCCGGCGACATCATCCTGGTGGAGGCCGGCGACGACGTACCCGCCGATTGCCGCCTGATCACCAGCGCCGGCATTCGCGTCAACGCCGCCACCATCACTGGCGAATCCTTGCCCAAGGCCAAAAGCGCTGAGGAGTGCCCCGAGGGCGGCACGGCTCTGGAGACGAGAAATGTCTTGCTGGCCGGCACTTCGCTGGTCTCGGGGGCGGGGCGCGCCCTGGTCTTCGCCACCGGCATGCACACCGCGTTTGGCCAGATTGCCCACCTGACACAAACCTCCGAGGTAACACCCTCTCACCTGCAACAGGAGATTGCCCGGCTCTCCCGGCTGGTCGCGGTCTTCGCCACCGGGCTGGGCATCTTCTTCTTTACCCTCGGTGTTTTCCTGGGCCTGCCCTTCTGGGCCAACCTCATGTTCGCTATTGGCATCATCGTCGCCAACGTGCCCGAGGGCCTGCTGCCCACCGTCACCCTGTCCCTGGCCATGGCCACCCAGCGCATAGCCCGGCGCAATGCCCTGGTCCGCCACCTGCCAGCGGTCGAGACCCTGGGAGCGACGACGGTGATCTGCAGCGACAAGACCGGAACCCTGACCCAAAACCGTATGATGGTGCGGCGAACCTACTTGAACGGCCGGCTACACGAGGGCGCCTTGCCGCCCGATGAACCAGCAGCCTCACGCCTGTTGCGCAACCTGTCCGCCTGTCACAGCCTGAAACAAGGGTCTCGGGAGGGCAAGCCGGTCTGGCTCGGCGACCCGATGGAACTGGCCCTGGTCGAATTCGCCGGCCAGACCCTTGCTTTTACGGACATGACCCTGATTGGCGAGCTGCCTTTCGACCACGAACGTCGGCGCATGTCGGTAATCGTGGCGCAGGGCGGCGAACGCTGGCTCTTCTGCAAGGGCGCGCCCGAATCCGTGATGCCGCTCTGCGAGCGTATCGAGGCGGACGGTGGCCCCCGGCCCTTCGACAAGCCGGCGCATCATGCCGTTTTCCAGGCCCAGCAGCTCATGGCCGACGCCGGCTTGCGCGTCCTCGCCTTTGCCTGGCGGCGGCTGGAGGCCGATGCCAAACCCAGGGAAGAGCATCTGGTGCTATCCGGCCTGATCGGCCTCTACGACCCGCCAAAGCCCGAGGTACCCGCCGCCATCGAGCGCTGCCGCTCGGCGGGGATCAAGGTCATCATGGTCACCGGCGACCACCCCCATACCGCATTGGCCATCGCCCGCGAAATCGGGCTGGTCCGGGAGCCGAATTACGGCGAGAGGCCCCGCGTTATCCTCGGCGAATCCCTGCGCCGCATGACCAAGGCGCAACTGCAAACCGCCCTCGACAGCCCGGAGATCCTCTTCGCCCGTGTCACCGCCGAGCAGAAGATGCTGGTCGTCAATGCCCTCAAGCGTAAGGGCGAGATCGTGGCCGTCACCGGCGATGGAGTGAACGACGCCCCCGCCCTCAAATCCGCCCACATTGGCATCGCCATGGGCCTGGCCGGGACCGACGTGGCCAAATCGGCGGCGGACCTGATCCTGCTCGACGACAATTTCGCCAGCATTGTCAACGCCATCGAGGAAGGGCGGGCCGTCTTCGAGAACATCCGCAAGTTTTTGACTTACATCCTGACCTCGAACATCCCCGAATTGGTGCCCTACCTCGCTTATGTGTTGCTGCCCATCCCCCTACCCCTGACCATCATCCAAATTCTGGCTGTGGATCTGGGCACGGACATGGTGCCGGCACTAGCCCTAGGGGCCGAGCGACCCGACCCCGGGGTGATGCGCCGACCGCCGCGTCCACCGCATGAGCGGCTGCTCTCCTGGCCGCTGTTGGCCCGGGCCTATCTCTGGCTGGGACCGCTGCAGGCAGCGGCGGCCCTGATCGCCTTTTTCGTCGTCCTGCACCTGGGTGACTGGGCCTTCGGGACCCCAATCGCCCCGCGCGACCCCCTCTACTTGCAGGCGACGACCGCCTGCCTCGCGGCGATCGTCGCGGCGCAGGTCATCAATGTCTTCCTTTGCCGTCATCCACGGGAGGCCGCCCTGTCCTTTCCCTTGAGCGATAATCCCCTCCTGCTGCTCGGCTTGGCCGTGGAGATGGGACTCCTCCTGTTCATCGTCTTCACCCCAGAGGGCAACTGGCTCTTTGGCACCCAGGCCTTTCCGGCGGGACTCTGGGGACTGATCGCCCTCCTCGCCGTGGCCCTTGGCCTGCTGGAAGAGGGGCGAAAATTCCTCTTCAGACGCTGGGTCTTACCCCGCCAGACACCCTGAACCGGGATTGGCTCGGATAGGGAAAGAAGCGGTAAAGTAACCTTCCGCGCCCCAGATACTACCGAGCCCCGACGACCATGAGTCAGGTAAGCCGCCCCTGCTGGATTTACAAAAGCCCGCGCAAGGCAGAGATGTACCTCTACCTTGCCGCCAAGGAAGGCTTCGATGCCGTGCCTCCGGGCCTGCTGGCGCGCTTCGGCCCACCCGAATTCGTCATGGAACTAGCCCTGCACCACGAGCGCAAACTGGCCCGGGAGGATGTAATCAAGGTCATGGCCAATCTGGCGCAACGGGGCTTTCATCTCCAGTTGCCACCGGAGATCCGGCCTGACTTCCTACCCCAATTCCACCACGGCACTTTGCACTGAGGATCTGTCCATGCACGAGAAGATAGGCTTCATCGGCCTCGGCATCATGGGCCGACCCATGGCGCTCAACCTATGCCAGGCCGGGTATCCGCTCCATGTCCATGCCCGCCGCGCCGAGGCTCTGGCGCCCCTTCTCGAGGCCGGCGCCATCGCCTGCGCCAGCCCGGCGGAGGTGGCGCGCCAGGTGGACATCCTCTTCACCATGGTTACCGACACGGCGGACGTGGAGCACGTCATCCTGGGCGAGCACGGCGTCCTGGCCGGCGCTCGCCCTGGCCTGGTGGTGGTGGACATGAGCACCATCTCCCCCGCCGCCACCCGCGCCCTGGCGCGGCGGCTCGGTGAACGGGGCCTGGAAATGCTTGATGCCCCCGTCTCCGGCGGCGAGGCCGGGGCCATCCAGGGCAGCCTCTCCATCATGGTGGGCGGAGTGGCCTCCGTCTTCGAGCGGGTCA
Source organism: Chromatiaceae bacterium (assembly GCA_041307365.1). Taxonomy (GTDB): domain Bacteria; phylum Pseudomonadota; class Gammaproteobacteria; order Chromatiales; family Chromatiaceae; genus M0108. Next base: position 3,813 of record JBFZDM010000190.1, read on the forward strand.
GGCCCCTCTTCGAGATCATGGGCAAGAACATAGTCCACATCGGCGACCATGGCGCCGGCCAGGTCTGCAAGTCCTGCAATCAAGTGGTCATCGCCCAGACCCTGGCCGGGGTCGGCGAGGCCCTGCTCCTCGCCCGCGCCTCCGGCGTGGATCCGGCCAAGGTCCGCACCGCCCTCCTCGGCGGCTTCGCCAACAGCCGGGTGCTGGAGGTGCATGGCCAGCGCATGATCGACCGCGACTTCAACCCCGGC
>JBFZDM010000200.1:0-2633 GCA_041307365.1 Chromatiaceae bacterium
AGGTAGCTGCGGAACTGGGCCACCACCAGCAGGTAGATAAGGATCAGCCCCACGCCGTAGGCAATGCCCATGTCGCGGAAGGTGTCATAGGTGACCTGCCACTCACCATCCCACTTGAGGCTGTACTCGTACGGGTTCTGGGGCGGCTGAATGAACCACTGCTCCAGGCTCAGGTTCTCGGCCAGGGTCGCCGAGATCGTGAAGAGGCCATAGAGGGGGCTGTCAGTCTCCCCCGCCATGTCGCCCACCACATAGACCAGCGGCAGCAGGTCCTTGTGGTAGATGCTGTGCTCCCGGGTCGTCTCCACCAGGCGGATGATCTCGGACAGGGGGACCAGTTGGCCACTCTGGGAGCGCACCCGCAGTGCCAGCACCTGCTCCAGGTCGGCCTTGTCCGCCTCGCTATACTCGACGCGGATGGGCACGGCATACTTGACATTGGCCCCGTGCAGAAAGCTCATGTCCTCGCCGTCCAGCACCGTGGCCAGGGCCTGGGCGACGGCGCTCTGGGCCACGCCCAGCCGCGCTGCCTTGGCGCGGTCCACCACCACGATCAGCTTGCCGGCGGGAAATTCCACCGAGTCATCCACGTCCACGATGTCGGCGGTATTTTCAAAGACACCGCGCACCTGCTTGGCGATAGCGATCTGGCCGGCGTAGTCCAGGCCGTAGATTTCGGCCACCAGGGGTGAGAGTACCGGCGGCCCTGGCGGGATTTCGACCACCTTGGCGTTGCCCTCGTAACGGCGGGCGATGGCCTGCAGGGGTTCCCGCACGGACGTGGCCACCTCGTGGCTCTTGCGGTCGCGGTGCTCCTTTTCCACCAGGTTGACCTGGATGTCGCCCAGGTGCGCCCCTTCCCTGAGATAGTACTGGCGCACCAGGCCATTGAAGTTGATGGGCGCGGCCGTGCCGGCATAGGTCTGGTAGTCCGTCACCTCGGGCACCGTCGCCAGATAGTCTCCTAATTCCCCCAAGACCCGCGCCGTTTGCTCCAGGCTGGTGCCCTCGGGCATGTCCAGCACCACCTGGAACTCGGACTTGTTGTCGAAGGGCAGCATCTTGAGGATAACCGCCTTGCCGGTCACCAGACCAATGGATCCGGCGATCAGCAGTAGGATGCCCCCCAACAACAGCCAGCGATTGACCCAGCCGACCCGACCTATCAGGAAGGGAGAGATGAGCCGGTTGAACAGGCCCTGGAGCCAACCGCCAGCCGCATCGCCGTGGCCATCATGGCCCCCCCCCGCATCGCCATGACCCTGCTGTCCGCCAGCCCCGTGGGCATGGGCATGGGCGCGCTTGCCGAGCATGAAGTTGGTCATCCAGGGGGTGAAGACGAAGGCCACCACCAGGGAGATGACCATGCCCATGGAGGCATTGATGGGGATGGGGCTCATGTAGGGCCCCATGAGACCGCTGACGAAGGCCATGGGCAGCAGGGCGGCGATGACGGTGAAGGTGGCCAGGATAGTGGGCCCGCCCACCTCGTCCACCGCCTTGGGCATCAAGTCCAGAAGGCTGGCTTTGGACAGGGCCATGTGACGGTGGATGTTCTCCACCACCACGATGGCATCGTCCACCAGGATGCCGATGGAGAAGATCAGCGCGAAGAGGGAGACGCGATTGAGGGTGAAGCCCCAGGCCCAGGAGGCGAAGAGGGTCAGGGCCAGGGTGACGATGATGGCCGCGCCGACGATGATCGACTCCCGCCAGCCAATGGCGAACGTCACCAGTACGATGACCGAGAGGGTGGCGAAGGTCAGCTTCTGAATAAGCTTCCGGGCCTTGGCGTCGGCAGTGGCGCCGTAGTTGCGCGTCACCGTAACCTCGATCCCCTCGGGTATGAAGGTGCCCTCGAGCTGGGCGAAGCGGTCGATGACCCGTTCCGCCACCGCGACGGCGTTGACCCCCTCCTGCTTGGCCACGGCGATGGTCACCGCCGGCGTGGTGCCGGCCAGGGTCACGCCGCTATGGTCGCTCGCCGGACCGGCGCCGAGCCAGACGTAGGACCCGGGTGGCTCAGGGCCGCGCTCGATGCTGGCCACGTCGCGCAGAAAGACGGGCCGGCCGCCATGAAGACCCACCACCAGGTCGCCAACCTCCTCCACCGCCATGAGGAAGGTGCCGGCCTGGACCAGGATCTCCTCGTTGTCGTGGGTCACGGCGATGTTGTCGCGGGTGTGATTGGCGGCCTGCAGGGCCTGGCGCAGGCCGTCAAGGTCGATACTGAAGCCGGCCAGGGCCTGGGGATCGAGGAGGACCCGCGCTACCTGAGCCGGGGCGCCGAGGGTATAGACATCGCGGGTGCCCGGCACCCGCTTGATCTCCTGTTCGAGGGCGTGGGCGACCTTGCCCAACTCGAAGGCGCCCATGGCCTCGTCCTTGGACCAGAGGGTGGCGGTGATGATGGGCACGTCGTCGATGCCCTTGGGTTTGATCAGCGGCTGGCCCACGCCCAGGTTGGGCGGCAGCCAGTCCTGGTTGGAGTAGACCTTGGAATAGAGGCGGACGATAGCGTCGGTGCGATCCTCCCCCACCTGGAACTGGACGGTCACCACCGCCAGGCCTGGGCGGGAGACGGAATAGATGTGCTTGATGCCCTTCATCTCCGACAGCACCTGCTCCGCCGG
>JBFZDM010000196.1:0-2989 GCA_041307365.1 Chromatiaceae bacterium
GAAGTCGCCAGGCTGTGCCCCCGAGGTCGCCCGCCCTGGCGGGACCTCCGCGGGTATCTCAGGCGATATCGACCTCGGGGGCCAGATAGACGTCCTGGATGGCATGGAGCAGCGCGACACCATCGGCCATGGGCCGCTGGAAGGCCTTGCGGCCGGAGATCATGCCCATGCCGCCGGCGCGCTTGTTGATCACGGCCGTGCGCACGGCCTCGGCGAGATCGCCAGCGCCGGAGGATGCGCCGCCGGAATTGATCATGCCCACGCGACCCATGTAGCAGTTGGCGACCTGATAGCGCACGCGGTCGATGGGATGGGTGCCGGAGAGTTTCTCGTAAACCAGGGGGCTGGTCTTGCCGAAGCCGATGGCGGTGAAGCCGCCGTCGTTGGTGGCCTGCTTCTGCTTGACGATATCGGCCTCGATGGTGACCGCGAGGTGATTGGCCTGGCCGGTCAGATCGGCGGCGGTGTGATAATCGACGCCCGCCTGCTTGAAGGCGTCATTGCGCAGGTAGGCCCAGAGCACCGTGACCATGCCGAGTTTGTGTGCGCGGCGAAAGGCCTCGCTCACCTCCTCGATCTGGCGCCGCGACTGGGGGGAGCCGAAATAGACGGTGGCGCCCACTGCGGCGGCACCCAGTTCGAAGGCCTGTTCGACATCGGCGAATGGGGTCTGATCATGGATCATGGGGTAGGTCAGCATCTCGTTGTGGTTGAGCTTGACCAGGAAGGGGATCTTGTGGGCGTAGCGCCGGCCTATGCTCCCCAGCACGCCCAGGGTCGAGGCCACGGCATTGCAGCCGCCGGCAAGCGCCAGCTCGACGATGTTGGCTGGATCGAAGTAGAGGGGATTGGGGGCAAAGGAGGCGCCGCCGGAATGTTCAACCCCCTGGTCCACCGGCAGGATCGACAGGTAGCCGGTGTTGGCCAGACGGCCCTGGCCCAGCATGGCCTGCAGATTCCGCAGGACGCCAAGTCCGCGGTCGGACTGGGACAGCACCCGGTCGATGAAGTCCGGACCCGGCGGATGCAGCATGGATGCAGGGATGCCGCCGCAACGGTGTCCCAGCAGGGCTTCGGCCTCGTCACCCAGTAGTTTTACGATGTCGGTCATGATTGCGATCCTCCCGGCCAGAGAAGTTATAACGATTGTTACTGATGGACGCCTTGAGTACCGACAGCGGATCCTGATGAGCCATGCCTCTGGCCTTGAAGGCCTTATTCCCTCGGTACCTGTCATCAAGGGCCAGCACGCCTGCCTACCTGGAAATATAGACCGGCATCATGACGATTTCACGAGAGATTAAGTAGGCATGCACAAGAACGAACTCGATCGCTTTGCCATTGGACTCATGGTGGTTCTGTGCTCGGTCTGGGGGCTTCAGCAGGTGGCGATCAAACTCGCCAGCGCGGGCATCTCGCCGGTGTGGCAGGCGGGGCTGCGCTCGCTCGGGGCGACCGCCGTTGTCTTCCTCTGGGCCCTGCTGCGCGGGGTCAAACTGTTCGAGCGTGACGGCACCTGGTGGCCAGGCCTCTGTGCCGGTCTGCTGTTCGCGGCGGAGTTCGCGCTCATCTTCGTTGGCTTGGAATACACTCCCGCATCGCGAGGGGTGATCTTTCTCTACACGGCGCCCTTCTTTGTAGCCCTCGGCGCGCTGTGGCTGTTGCCGGGGGAACTGATGCGGCGGGCGCAATGGGGGGGCATGGCCCTGGCGTTCCTGGGGGTGATCCTGCTGTTTGGCGAGCACCTTTGGATGCCGGCCGACAAGGCCTGGGTGGGGGACCTTATGATCCTGGTGGCGGCTATGATGTGGGCGGCGACCACCCTGATCGTGAAGGCCAGTGCCTTGGGACGCGCCTCGGCGGAGAAAACCCTGCTGTACCAACTCGCGATCTCGGCCGCCATCCTGCCGCCACTGTCGATTGCGCTGGGCGAACCCGGCGTCTTCGCCCCGACGGCGATGGTGTGGGCGAATGTATTTTTTCAGGCAGTGATCGTGGCCGGCGCCTCCTACCTTGGCTGGTTCTGGCTGGTTCGCCATTACCCGGCGACGCGGCTGTCCTCCTTCTCCTTCCTGACTCCAGTGATGGGGATGCTGGCCGGTGGCATCTTGCTCGGCGAGCCGCTGACACCCGCGATATTCGCCGCCCTGTTCCTGGTCGGGGCCGGCATCTGGATCGCGAATCGGCCGGAGGCGAAGGGCACGCGGGTGGGGGCCGCGGGGTCCCACCGGCGATAACCGCCTTTTGGTCTCCGGACCGCCTACTGGCAACTCAATCGAATATTCCCTTGTCCAGCTTGCCAGGCAATTCCTGGGTCACCTCGTCGAAGCGCAGGATGCCCTGGCCGGCGTGGTCGCGCATGAACTCCTGGGCATCCGCCTCGGTGGCGAGGGGGACGAGTTCATGGCCCATGGGACCGAGGACATCGGAGCCGATGACGAACCAGGCCTCGCGGGCAGGGAGGCGGGCAAGGCTATAGTATTCGGTCACGGCGATGGCGGCCATGTCCCCGGGCTTGTGACCAGGGGCCCATTTAGGCATGTCAAATAGGTACTTGAAGAGGTCCTTGGCGCCATCGAAGTGGTGGGCGTGGCCGTCGCGGTAGAGGACGGTGGCGACCCATTCCGGATATTTGGCGACGAACATGCCGCAGACGGGGCAGGTGTCCTTGGGGCCGGGGTCTGGTACTTGAAGGCGACCGGATTGGGCCAGGAGGCCGGAGGCCCAGAGGATCGGCAGGGTGAGGGCGACAAGACGGAGTCGGATTGAGAGCACGGCGGGATCCTCGGGGTTCTGGGGCGCGGAGGGGGTCATGGCTGGGGGCGGATGCAAAGGGGGCAACAGGACTCGGTCCCATTGCCCCCATGTCGAGCCCAGGATCTAGCCTTTCTGCATCATTTTCTGGCGCTTCTCCGCGCGGTTCTTCCGGATCCGAACCGTGTCCGCGGCCATGTCCAGATGGGTCTGGCGCAGGGCCTCGTCGAAGTTA
>JBFZDM010000204.1:0-3358 GCA_041307365.1 Chromatiaceae bacterium
ACCGGGGTGCCCGTCGTGCCAGGGGCCTCCTTGATGACGCTGACGTTGAGTAGGCCGCGATATTTACTGCGCTGGAAGCCGTAGGCCGTCGCTACTTCCGGCGTCAAGGTGTCGGCGGAAAAGGCGTTGTGATGGATGGTGAAGCCATCGAGGCTGGTGCTGTTGTCGGCGCCGGCCCAGGTCGGGACGACCAGGGCGGTGGCGCAAAGCAGGCCAAGTAAAGTTGAGCGTTGCATGGTGATTCCTCCTTAGTCGAGGCCTTCTGTGGCCACTACGCCATGATCTATTGGCGGCGAGGCGGTATTGAAAGGGGGAGAGCCCTCCCATCGCGCCCCTAATCGCCAAATTGGGTGGATCCGGCGCTGGAATGGCTCCCCCCGCGCGAGTTGGCGGGGGCTATGAATACCGGCAGTTGGCCCGGGGCCTGGATGCGGACCCGCTTGAGACGGGCCTGTTCCCCGCTGATCAGTTCGATCCTGGACTGGGGGACATGGAAAAGCTTGGCCAGAAAGCGGCGCAAATGGGCGTTGGCCTTGCCCTCCACTGGCGGGGCGGTGAGCCGGACCTTGAGGTGATCGCCGGCGGGCTCGCCGATGGCGTCAGCGCTGGCGCGCGGTTGCACCCTCAGGCTGAGCAACAGGTCGTCGCCGTCCCAGCGATACCAGTTTGCCCTCGCGCTCTCCGTCATTTGGTCTTCGCCCTCAAAAGGGGCTGCCGGTGATCAGCTTCAGCGGCGGTACGAGCAACATCTGCAGTAAGACCAGGCCGATGGTGACGGCGATGGGCGAGAGATCCAGGCCACCGATGGGCGGCAGTCGCCGCCGCACTGGGTCCATGACCGGGTTCGTCAGGGTGTCGAGCAGGCGGATCATGGGGTTGTGGGGATCCGGATTAACCCAGCTCAGGATGACCCGGATGATGATGGCATAGAGAAGGACGTCGAGGATCAGTTCGACCAAGGCCGGGATGGACCAGATGATGGCGCCGATGGACGCCAGACCCAGGCCCCCCAGGAGCCCGACCAGGAAGAGCACGGCGGTCTTGACCAGCCAGGCCAGAACCAGGGAGGAGATGTCCAGCCCCCGGAAGCCAGGAATGAAGCGGCGCAGAGGCCTCAGCACCGGGCTGGTGACCTTGACCACGAATTGGGAGATGGGGTTGTAGAAGTCCGCCTTGGTCAGTTGCAGCAGGAAGCGCAGCATGACCACGAAGGCATAGAGCCCACCCAGGGTCTGGATAAGAAAGATCAGGGGGGTGGTGAGATAGTTGCCAGTCATCGGCTTGTGGCCAACAGGGTGGAGAGTTCCTCGGAGCGGGCCTTGGCGGCGCGTACGGCCCTTTCGATCAGGCCTGAAAAATCACCTTCCATCAGGACACTGAGCGCGCGTTCGGTGGTGCCGCCGGGCGAGGTCACCCGTTCCCGCAGCTCCCTGGGGTCAAGACTGCTTTCCATGGCCATGCGGGCGGCGCCCAAGGCGGTCTGGATGGTCAGGAGGCGAGCGCTCTCGGCATCCAGGCCCATGGCCACGGCGACCTTCTCCAGGTCCTCCATGAGCAGGAAGAAGTAGGCCGGCCCGCTGCCGGAGACGGCGGTGACGGCATCGAGCAGCTCCTCCCGATCCACCCAGCGGGTCAGGCCGCCGGCGCGCATGATGGTCTCGGCGTGGTTGCGTTGGCCGGTGCTGACTTCCGGGGAGGCGTGCAGGACGATGGCGCCGGCCTGGATCAAGGCTGGGGTGTTGGGCATGGTACGTACCAAGGGCCAGGGACCGCCGAGCCAATCCTGGATACTGTGCTCACGGATGCCCGCCATTACCGATATGTAAAGCGGCACCTTGGTGGTTACGGCCTGGCCCAGGCCCGTGCAGACGGAGTGGGCCATCTGTGGCTTGACGCACAACAGCACCACATCCGCCTCGGCCTGGGCGGCGGTGTTGTCCTGGGTCACGCGCACCCCGTAATGGTTGGAAAGCTGCTCGCGCTTGTCCGCGTCGGGCTCGCTGACGATAAGGCTGGCCGGGTCGTAGCCATCGCTGACCAGGCCGGCGATCAGGCTGGTGGCCATGTGGCCGCCACCAATGAAGGCGATCATCTCTCGTGTCATGTCTGTCAAGTGCCTGCCTTGTTGGTTGGGGACGACTTTGCTTGCCCTCATTGCCTTGGTCCAAAGATGGCCGTTCCGATGCGAACCAGGGTCGCCCCCTCGGCGATGGCGGCCTCCAGATCATCGGACATGCCCATGGAGAGTTCGCGAAGGGGGCATTGCGGGCTGGCCAGTTGATCCCGGACCAGCCGCAGTTCACGAAAGGGCCTGCGCTGGGCGGCTTCGCCTATCGCCGGGGCTGGCAGGCACATGAGACCGACTAGCTCAAGACCTGGCAGTTCCCGGCAAGCGGCGAGGAGATCGGCCGCTCCCTCCGGCGTGACGCCACCCTTGCTCTCCTCGCCGCTCACGTTGATCTGAAGACAGACCTTGAGGGGAGGCAACCCGGCCGGGCGCTGGCGGGACAGCCGCTCGGCGTGGTGGCCATCATCGAGGCCATGGACCCAACTGAAATGCTCGGCGATCGGGCGTGTCTTGTTAGTCTGGATCTGGCCGATAAAGTGCCACTCCAGGGACAGGTCCGCCAACTCCGTCATCTTGGGGAGGGCTTCCTGAAGATAGTTCTCGCCAAAAGCGATCTGACCGGCGGCGTGGGCGGCGCGGATGGCCTCCGCGCTCTGTTTCTTGCTCACCGCCAGCAGGGCGACGCCGCCGGGTTCGCGGCCGAAGCGTGCCTCGGCGGCGAGGAGGCGGTTGCGTACCGCTTCCAGCCGGGTGGCTATGGAGGATTTACTGGCGTCCACTGTCATGCCTTGCTCCGGCCGGATGACGGCTCAGCCCTCACTCTTGAGATAGCGTACCAGCTTGGCCAGGGCCTGGCCGCGATGGCTGAGGCGATTCTTGGTGGCGGGGTCCAACTCGGCGGAACTGCAATCTTCGCTGGGGACGAAAAAGACCGGGTCATAGCCGAAGCCGTTCTCGCCACGAGGGGCCTCCAGGATGACACCCTCCCAGGTGCCCTGGCAGATTACCGGGGTCGGGTCCTCGGCATGGCGCAGATAGACCATGAGGCACTGGAACCGCGCCGTCCGCTCCTCCACGGGCCTTCCCTTGAGGACCTTGATCAGTTTATTGAGGTTGTCCAGGTCCGAGGCGCCGGGTCCGGCGAAGCGGGCGGAATAGATGCCCGGCGCTCCCGCCAGGGCATCGACCTCGATCCCGGAGTCGTCGGCGATGGCCGCCAGGCCGCTGTGGGCGGCGGCGTTGCGCGCCTTGAGGATGGCGTTTTCTACGAAGCTCAGGCCCGTCTCTTCC
>JBFZDM010000323.1:0-6785 GCA_041307365.1 Chromatiaceae bacterium
CCCTGGAAGCCAGGGCATGGCAGCCCTGCCCCGCGCCCCGCGCCCCGCGCCCCTGTCGGCCAGAAGGTCCAGTACCCTCAGGGCAATTTGTGGGCGAGATCCGGTAACGCCGCCTCAAGCCTTCAGGTCACCCCACAGGGCCTGGACGATGGCGAGGGCGGCCAGGGGGGCCGTCTCGGCGCGCAGGATACGGGGGCCGAGGCGCGCTCCGGTGAAGCCCGCTTGATAGGCGCGCTCGCGCTCGGCGGGGGCCAGGCCGCCTTCGGGGCCGATGAGCAGGGTCAGGGCGGGGCCAGGTGGGGGGAGGCTGGGCAGGGAGCGGCTGGCGCGATGATCCAGCAGCAGGGGAGCGGGATGCCGCCGAGCGATCCAGGTGTTCAGGTCCAGCGCCTGATGGAACTGGGGTAGGCACCGGCGTCCACTTTGTTCGCAGGCGGCGATCATGACGCCCTGCCAGTGCGCCTGGCGCCTGGCGAGGCGCTCGCCGTCAAGGCGCACCACGCCGCGCCCGGCGAAGAGGGGAGTGACAGCGCCGACGCCCAACTCCACCGCCTTTTGCAGGGCAAAGTCCATGCGCTCGCCCTTGGAGACCCCGATCCCCAGGTGGACATGCAGGGGCAGGGCCGGCTCGGGTACGCCGGGCTCGCCGAGCCGGACATGAAGCTGGTGCCGGTGGGCGCTCAGGACCTCGGCGGGGAAATCCATGCCCTGGCCATTGAATAGGATGAGCCCGTCCCCCGGCCGCAGGCGCAGCACCTGGATCAGGTGTTGCACCGCCGGGGCGGGCAGGGACAGGTCCTGACCGGCCTCAAGGTCCAAATCGACATACACGCGGGTCATGGGGTCTCTTCATCCCACGGGTTGTCGACATCACCCAATAGGGCCAGGGTCTCGGCGGCGATCTCGCGCACCTCGGCCTGGTCGTCGTCGAGGAGCTGGCGGACGGCGGGGATGACGGCGGGATCGCCGGTCATGCCCAGGTAATGACAGGCGTCGGCGCGGGTTTGCGGCCAGGCGGAGAGGGTCAGGGTCGCGAGTTGCGGGATAGCCGCCCGCAGGGCATGACTTCCGGCCAGATCCTCGACCAGGGCGCCGATGCCGATGCGGGTGGCCAGCGAGGTGTGCGGATCGGCGAGCAGTCCCAGGAGTTCCGCCAGCACGGCGGGCCTTTCCCGGACCCGTGCCAGGGCCTCGTCGAACCGTCGCTGATCGAGGAGGTGGGAGAGATAGGCCGGCCAGCCCTCCCCCCTGGCCGCCGCTTCGGCCCAGTCCGCCAGTTCCCGCGGGGACAGGGCGCCTTCCAGGCGGAAGGGGCCGATCTCGGTCAGGGGTAAAGTGCGAACGCCGCCCCCCCTGTCGGCCTCCGGGGCGGCGGCCAGGTTGATGATCTCCAGGCGCCCGAGATGGCCCGTCTTGATTAGCCGGGTCAAGCCCTCGAGGACCGTGGCGCAATGGGCGCAGCCGGTGGCGATCAGCAGGCGGGCGTTCGGGGGATGGGGGAAGGCTGGGTGGGGCATGTGACGAAGAGGGCGGATCTTGGGTGGCCGGACTGGTTCTGCCTAAGTTAACCCCTGGGGCGGTCCTTGACCATGGCCGCGGGGGGGATGGGCCGCCATCGCCGGCCTGGCGGGAACCCATAAATTCCCCCCAATAAGTCGGATTTATGAAGGCGTGGCGAAAACTGTTTTGACACCTGTCCTTGCCAATCTCTAAGCTATGATAGTTAGCAAAGCCGGATCGAAGGCGCTGACGGGCAAGCCGCTCGCGGCACCACCGAGACAGGGTCGTCTGCCGGACGCGGGGTCAGGGAGGGATCGAGGAGTTCGTGCCGGCGTCGCGTGTCCCCTGGGTCCACGCGCAACCGGACGGCATCGCCACCATCGGCGGCATTCACTGCAGTGAAACGTTAGGAGAAAGAACACCATGCCAACTTTTGTGCGTACTGACAAGTGCGACGGCTGCAAGGGCCAGGACAAGACCGCTTGCATGTACATCTGCCCTCATGACCTGATGAAGCTGGACCAGAGCGGTTCCGAGACTGGCCATGCCATGAAGGCATTCAACCAGGAGCCCGAGCAGTGCTGGGAATGCTACTCCTGCGTTAAGATCTGCCCGCAACAGGCCATCGAGTGCCGCCACTACGCGGACATCGTACCCCTGGGCGGCTCCGTTCAGCCCCTGCGCGGTTCCGATTCCATTATGTGGACCATCAAGTTCCGCAACGGCACCCTCAAGCGCTTCAAGTTCCCCATCCGCACCACCCCGGAAGGCTCTATCGACCCCTACGGCGGCAAGCCCACTGCCTCCATGGCCAACATCACCGCCACCGGTTTCTTCACCGGCAGCGCCGATGGCGGCGTGACCAAGGGTTATCGTGCCGGTAATCCCGCCGAACTGATCCGCAAGTAAAATTTAGAGAGAGGTAGAGAAATGGCTGGTGAATTTGGAAATCCGGAAATCGTCCAGGAAGAGGTCGACATCCTCCTGATCGGCGGCGGCATGGCCTGCTGCGGCGCCGCGTATGAAGTCATGCAATGGGCGGACGCCGCCAAGAAGGAAGCCGGCGTCGATCTGAAAATCAGGCTGGTTGACAAGGCCGCCATGGATCGCTCCGGCGCCGTGGCCCAGGGTCTGTCAGCCATCAACACCTACATCGGCACCGAGCAGGATCCGGCTGACTATGCCCGCATGGTCTCCAACGACCTCATGGGCATCACCCGCGACGACCTGGCCTACGACGTGGGCCGTCATGTCGATGACTCCGTGCATCTGTTCGAGGAATGGGGTCTGCCGATCTGGAAGACCGATGAGAGCGGCGAGCGTCACGATGGCTCCAAGGGCCTGCCAGCCCTGAAGGATGGCGGCAAGCCGGTACGTTCCGGCAAGTGGCAGATCATGATCAATGGCGAGTCCTACAAGTGGATCGTCGCCGAGGCGGCGAAGAAGGCCTTGGGCGCCGATCGCATCCAGGAGCGCATCTTCATCGTCAAACTGGTCAATGACAAGAATGACAAGAACCGCGTCGCCGGTGCCGTTGGCTTCTCCACCCGCGACCACAAGGTCATGATTTACAAGGCCAAGGCCATCCTGTTGGCCGCCGGCGGCTGCGTGAACATCTTCCGTCCCCGCTCCGTGGGCGAGGGCACGGGCCGGGCCTGGTATCCGGTATGGAACGCCGGGTCGACCTATGCCATGGCCGCCGAGGCCGGCGCCGAACTGACCATGATGGAAAACCGCTTCGTGCCCGCCCGTTTCAAGGACGGTTACGGCCCGGTTGGCGCCTGGTTCCTGCTGTTCAAGGCCCAGGCCACCAACGCCTATGGCGAAGTCTATATGGTCAAGAACAAGGAGCTGTTGAACGACTATCCCCCCTATGGCCAGGCCGCCGTTCCCGCCTCCTGCCTGCGTAACCACCTCATGCTCAAGGAGATGAAGGAAGGTCGCGGTCCCATCTACATGGATACCGTCACCGCCCTCGCCAAGCTCCGCGAGACCCTGTCGCCGCGCGAGGTCAAGCACCTGGAGGCCGAGGCCTGGGAAGACTTCCTCGACATGTGCATCGGCCAGTGCGGTATCTGGGTTGGCGAGAACGTGGAGCCGGAGAAGAAGAATTCCGAGCTCATGCCAACCGAGCCCTACCTCCTCGGTTCCCACTCCGGCTGCTGCGGTATCTGGGCCTCGGGTCCCGTCGATGTGGGCGCCCCCACCGAGGAACTGCATGCCGAAAAGGACAAGATCCCCTCTCACCTGCCGCAGGGCTGGAGCTGGGGTTACCGTGGCATGACCACGGTCAAGGGTCTCTTCACGGCGGGTGACGGCGTGGGTGCCTCCGGGCACAAGTTCTCCTCCGGCTCCCATGCCGAAGGCCGCATGGCCGCCAAGTCGATGGTCCAGTACTGCCTTGACAACAAGGATATGAAGCCCGAGCTGGACACGGACCCCGCGGTCCTGGTCGAGGAGATCTACAAGCCGGTGCGTACTTACCTGGAGTTCAAGAACTACACCACCGCCATTGACGTGAACCCCCACTACATCACGCCCAAGATGCTGCAGTTCCGCCTGCAGAAGATCATGGACGAGTATGTGGCTGGCGTGGCCACTTACTACACCACTAATGCCCACATGCTGGCCTTGGCGGAAGAGAAGCTGGAGATGCTGAAGGAAGACGCGGCCAAGATGCGCGCCAAGGACCTGCATGAGTTGCTCCGCGCCTGGGAGAACTACCATCGCATCCTCACGGCCGAGGCCCACATGAAGCACATCCAGTTCCGGCAGGAGAGCCGCTACCCCGGCTTCTACTATCGGATGGACAAGAACTTCGTGGACGAGGAGAACTGGCACTGCTTCGTCAACTCGGTCTATGACAAGGGGACCAAGGCCTGGAATTGCTTCAAGCGTGCCCATGTCGATCTGGTCGACAAGGCCAAGCTCTTCAAGCCCGCCGCCCACTAAGCGCTAGCCTGTAGCTTGAGGAACCGGGCGCCCTGTGGCGCCCGGTTTTTTTTATCCGCTCCCCTAGCCCGGGCCCTTGGCCCATCTTTCCCCTGTTTGATTTTGCCAGACACGCCGGGGGCCTGCGCCATGGCAGTACGGGTCACGGAGATTGCCCGCCCTGACCCGGTGAAATCGAATGGGTGCCACCCCATGTTAGCCAGGACGCAACAGACCCCCGGAGGAGCCCGAGGATGACCGACGAGAAACCAGAATTTCCCTTTCAGAGCGCGGTGCTGCCCGAGGTCCTGGGGGAGGGTACCGAGATTTCCTTCCGCTGCTATCCCGGCATCTCCTGCTTTAACGCCTGCTGCCGCATGGCGGATGTCACCCTGGCCCCCTACGACATTCTGCGCCTCAAGCAACGTCTTGGCCTTTCCTCCACCGAATTCCTGGCCAGGCACACGGTTCCCTTCCAGATGGACGCCGACGGCACCCCTGGGATCAAGCTCAGGACCACCGACGAGGGCGCCTGCCTGCTGCTTGATGGCGACAAGGGCTGCGGGGTCTATCCCGATCGGCCCACGGTCTGCCGCTATTACCCCGTCGCCCTGCTCAACCGCCGCATCGCCGGCGAGTCCGATACCACCCAGGAATATTCCCTGGTGCGAGAGGACCATTGCAAGGGCCACCTGGAGGATCGCCTCATCAGCATCGGCGATTATCGCGAGGAACAGGGGTGCCAGACCTACGACGACTACAACCGCGAATGGTATCAACTGATCCTCAAGAAGAAGTCCACCGGGCCCACGGTAGGTCGCCCCCCCCAGACCAGCCTCAACGTCTTTTTCATGGCCTCCTATGATCTGGATACCTTCCGCCGCTTTGTCCTGAGCGACAAGTTTCGCGGCACCTACGACCTGCCGGAGACCTTCTATGCCGAGGTCGAGGCGGATGACCTGGCCCTGCTCAAGTTTAGTTTCCGCTTTCTGCGTCAGGTGCTTTTCGCCGAATTGAGCATCCCGGAGCAGGCGGGAGCCTGGGACCGGCGGGTCGCCGAGCGCCAGGAGGTCTGGGACCTGCGCCGCCAGGCCGAAATCGCCCGGCGCCAGCAGGCCGAGGACGAGAAGTACCAGGGAGAACTCTGACCCCGGCTAAGTGGCATCCCTCTCTGCCTCCCTGACCCAGGTCGGGGGGCATACCCTGCTTTCCCGCCTGCTGGGCTTCGTCCGCGACCTGCTGGTGGCGCGGCTTTTCGGCGCGGACGCCGCCACGGACGCCTTCTTCGTCGCCTTCAAGCTACCCAACCTGCTGCGCCGCCTCTTTGGGGAGGGCGCCTTCGCCAGCGCCCTGGTGCCGGAACTCCATGAATCCCGGCGCGCGGGGGGAGGGGCGGCGCTGAGGTCCCTCCTGGACAGCCTGAGCGGTACCCTGGGCGCCGGCATGCTGCTTCTGACCCTGGCCGGCATCCTGACCGCCCCCTGGCTGATCCTGGTCTTAGCGCCGGGCTTCGCCGCCCAGCCGGACCAGCAGGCTCTGGCCGCGGACCTCTTGCGCCTGACCTTGCCTTACGGCCTCTTCATCGTCCTGGCGGCCCTGGCCGGCGCCGTGCTCAACCTGCACGAGCGCTTCGGCGTCCCCGCCTTCACCCCCGTGCTCCTCAATCTCGCCATCATTGCCTGCGCCCTCTGGCTGGCGCCGGCCCTGGAGCGACCCATCCTGGCCCTGGCCTGGGGCGTTCTGCTCGGTGGCCTGGCCCAACTCGCCTTCCAGCTCCCTTTCCTCGCCCGGTTGGGGCTGCTGCCATGCCCGCGCCTGACCTGGTGGCATCCGGGCACGCGTCGCCTTCTCAGGCGGCTGGGTCCCGTGCTCATGGGGGTCTCCGCCACCCAGCTCGGCCTGTTGCTGGACACCTTCCTGGCCTCCTTCCTGGCCGCCGGCGCCATTTCATGGCTCTATTACGCGGATCGGCTGGTGGAGTTTCCCCTTGGCATCCTGGGGGCCGCCCTGGGCATCGTCATCCTGCCCCGCCTGACCCATCAGGGGGCGGCATCACCGGAGACCTTTTCCCGGACCCTGGATTGGGCTCTGCGCTGGGTGCTTCTGCTGGGGTTGCCAGCGGCGGTGGGGCTGGTGGTCCTGGCGGAACCCCTCATGGCCAGCCTCTTTCTGTCGGAGGAATTCCTGGCCACGGACGTTCGCCTCGCCGCCCTGAGTCTCATGGCCTATGCCGCGGGCCTGCCGGCCTTCATGGCGATCAAGGTCCTGGCGCCGGGCTATTTCGCCCGCCAGGACGCGCACACGCCGGCGCGGCTGGGCCTCATCGCCCTGGCGGTCAACCTGGGCCTGAGCCT
>JBFZDM010000328.1:0-2580 GCA_041307365.1 Chromatiaceae bacterium
ATTCAAGGGGATACTCTCCAGCAGGAATGTCGCGATGGTCGCGACCGCCCGGAGGTCGGGCGGCTGGGAAAGTATCGGGGGTCAGCTCACCTGCCGCGGTAGCGGCTTCGTCCAACACTGCGCTCAAGCGGACCCCGCGGGAAAGCGCGGAGGACCGGAGGATGCGGTGGGGAACGAACCGCATCAATCGCGGATGAATCCCTGGATTGATGCGGTTCACTGCGTTCACCGCATCCTACGTGTTAAGAATAACTAAATATAGAGCCCCGCTTGAATGAAAATAGCCGGAGCTATAGAAAATATCCAAACCATCGCCGAACGCCACGGTATTCGGGAGCTTGGTATTCTAAGACAAGCCTACGGTGATGGAAACTGGAAGAAAAAGAAAGGTGTTGCGATGGTTGAAACGGATACGGGGCATATCGCCAAAGCCGAGGTTCATTGGTCAGCCCTTTTAAGGTGTCATTCTGTGTTCAGCCCGGAGCCGGCGAGTACCCTGGCAGTCGAGACATGAGGTTTACCTTTGAATTGGGTGCGTGGTGTCAATTCCAGGGACAGTTTACTTAATTCCGGCGTTCGCCCGAACGACAGAAGAAAAGAAATTGCCGAACACGCCCACCAGCTACGACGCCAAACTGCGACCTTCGCTCACGCTCAGGCCGCAGTTTGGCGCGGACTGTGATTGACGTTGGGCGTCTCAATACTGAGGATTACAAGAATGCAGCAATGGATTTTTCTTTCGGTGGCTATTGTCAGCGAAGTAATTGCAACTTCGGCACTGAAGGCGTCTGAAGGTTTTTCTCGCTTGTGGCCATCGCTTATCGTTGCCGCAGGTTACATATCCGCTTTCTACTTTCTGTCGCTCACTCTCAAAACCATCCCTGTTGGTGTGGCTTATGCAATTTGGTCTGGCGTAGGGGTTGCGCTAATCGCACTAATCGCATGGGTCTTCTTTGGGCAAGCACTGGACACTCCCGCAATCATCGGTCTTTTATTGATCGTTGCCGGAGTTGTCGTCCTCAACGTATTTTCCAAGACGGGTTCCCACTGACCCATGTGCCGCCCAACCCATCATTCCACCGGACGCTGCGCGATAAAGCCGCACAGCGCCGGTGAATTCAAACGTTAGTCGCCAGAGAAGGGGGAGACGAAACTCGATGCCCACAATCTCTATATTTTACGGCGTTGTGAATTCGGATGTTCTTTTACGACACAGACAATCACAAGGTACCGCACATCCATGCGGAATTCCAAGGGCACTCTGCGCCTTGGGCACGCGAGTGCGGCGGGAGTCCATTTGATGTCTAACCCGCATTGGTATGAACGCCAGCCCCGGGGATATCCGACGAGAGGTCCGCCTTGCCCGCGTCGGCCAAAGCTCCCTACACCCCGAGTTCTGCTGGCCACAGACCTATCCCATGCCCACCCCAGCCCCAACCCCAACCCCAAACAAGAGGAAAGCCAAACCATGCCATCACTCAAACCCCTGGCCCTGTGCCTGCTGTCAGCCTCCTTCCTGCCGGGTCTGGCCATCGCCGAGACCGACGAGGCCATTCCGAGACCCTCGCCGGCGGGACAAATCGAGGCCCCGCCCGCCATCTTTGATCAGGCCGCCTTGGTGCAGATAACCGCCACTGTCCTGGCGGTTGACGGGGCGAACCGGCTGGTGACGCTGGAAGGCCCAAAGGGCCAATCGGCCATCATCAAGGCCGGACCCGAGGTCCGCAACTTCGCCCAGATCGCGCCCGGCGACAAGGTCACGGTTGATTACTACGAGGCCATGACGGTGGACCTCGTCATACCCGGAGGGGTAAAGGCGGATCCGGGGATCATCACTAAAAGCGCCGAGGTCCGGGCACTACCCGGCGAGAAACCCGCCGGCGGTGTTCTGGAAGCCATCACGGCCACCATCCAGATTCTCTCCGTGGACCCTTACAAGAAGGCCATCGCCTTCCGGGGACTCGATGGTCACTACCGGGAGATCTCGGTCAAGCGGCCGGACCTTCAGCACTATCTTAAGGATCTCAAGGATGGGGACAGCGTCCAGGTCTCCTATGTGGAGGCCCTGGCGGTCGCTATCGCGGAACAGTGAACTAGCCTTCCATGGCCTCAGGACCTGGCGTCGCCACGAGGGCCAGGACCCCAGGCCGGCGCCTTCCATCCTGGGTACCCCCGGTTGCCAGCCCGGGGGCCTTGAGACATGGGCCCAGGTTGTGGGCTTATGACAGCACAGGGCGGCCGGGAAGCCGCTCTCTCAGGAACTTCGCAGCCGCGTCATCTTGACCAGGGCCACGGCGGCCAGGGGCAATAGCAGGCCGATCAGCAGGGAGGCCGTCATCAGGATTCCCAGCTCGCCATAGTCCGCCGGTACGGTGATCTCGCCACTGGCGGGGTCCTTGACCTCCCGCGTCACCAGGAAGAGCTCATTGAGATATTTGGTCCCCAACTGGCCCGCCGACAGGGCCAGGTTGGTGAAGGAGGCCATGACGGCGAAGAAGGTGGCCTTGAGGTTGTCCGGGGCCGAATTGGCGATCCATGCCAGCATGGGCACCATGGCGATCTGGCCCAGGGGGGATTCCA
>JBFZDM010000338.1:0-4950 GCA_041307365.1 Chromatiaceae bacterium
TAGTTGCCCTTGCTTTGGACCAGGATGTTGACGGGGGAGATGTGGGTCATGAAGGTGGCGGAGGCGCCGAGGGCGACAATCATGGCGAAAGGATAGGGGGATGCCCCGAGGGCCTTGGCGACGGCCAGGGCCACGGGAATGAGGAGGACGGCATTGGCGGTATTGACGATAAAGAGGCCGGTCATGACCGTAAGGGCGAAGAGAACGCCAAGGATGACGCGGGGGTGGGCCTCACCCAGCAACTCCACCAAGGCATTCGCGGCCAGATCGACGCCACCGGTCCGTTCCAGGGCCAGGGCGAAGGGCATCATGCCGACGATCATGACGAGGGTCTTCCACTGGATGGCCCGGTAAGCCTTGTCCAGCTTGATGCAGCCGAAGGCGCCCATGAGGAAGGCGCCGAGGAGGGCGGCGTGGACGTTGGGCAGGAGGCCCGTGGCCATGAGGGTCACCGTCAGGATCAGGACCAGGATGGCATGAGGGGCTTTCTTGGCCGCGGGCAGGACTTCGTCGAATTCCTTGGGAAGATTCAGGGCGACCAGGTCGTGCCCGCCCTTCTGGAGTTGGCGGAGGGGCTTCCAGGGTCCGGCCAGGAGCAGGGTGTCGCCGCCTTGCAGGATCTCCTCGCGGATACCAAAGGGCGGATGCGGGTCGCGGCCCCGGCGCAAGCCGACCACCGTCAACTGGGCGTCGGTCAGTTCCATGGCCTCGGCCACCGTCATATCGATGAGCTGAGACTCGTAGGGGACCATGACCTCGATCATGCCGACGTCATCGGCCTTATCGATGAAATAGCGCTGGGAGCGAGGCAGCACCTCGACCTGGTACCGGGTGCCGAGGGTTTTCACATCGGCCCGGTCGCTGTCAACGTCCAGCAGCAGGATGTCATCCACCTCCAGGACAGTATCCGGCGAGCGTGCCAGAATCCGCCGGGAGGAGCCGGCGCCGCGCTCGATGAGAAGCACCCTCACCCCAATTTTCCGGGGCAGATCTATCTCGCCCAGCGACTGCCTTACCAGGGAGGAACCCGGCAGGACCCGCACCCGATATTCGCGATTCGCCAGGTCATAGCGGTCTATCCAATCCATCATTGCCGGTTGGGGTCGCCCGGTGGACCCCTCCGACGGGGTCGTGCGCAGCCAGCGCCGCGCCACTAGCATGTAGAGGATGGTCACCACCAGGATTGGCAGGCCAAAGGGGGTAAAACTGAAGAAGCTCAGGCCCTCGACGCCAGAACGCATGAGTTCATAGTTGATGACCAGGTTGGGCGAGGTGGCCACCAGGGTCAGCATGCCGCTGACCAGGGCGGCATAGGCCATGGGCATGAGGAGTTTGGCTGGATCGAGCCCGGTCCGTGCGGCAATGCGTAGCACCACCGGGATGAAGATGGCCACGACCCCCGTGCTGCTCATGAGGGAGCCGAGCAGGCCCACCGCCAGCATGATCAGCAGGGTCAGTAACCAGGCGCTGCTGCCACCCCTGTCCGCGAGCCAGTCGCCAATACCCTTGGCGACACCGGTCCGGGCCAGAGCCTCGCCGACCACGAACATGGCGCCAATGAGCACGATGTTGGAGTTACTGAAGCCGGCGATGGCCTCGGTGATGTTGATGATGCCGGTGAAGGGCAGGGCCAACATCATCATGAGGGCGACGGCGTCCGCCCGGGGCCGGTTGAGGGCGAACATGCCGATAGCGGCGGCAAGCAGGAGGAGGACCACCATCAGTTCCTGAGTCATGGCGTTTCCATTGGGTGGGGGTGGGAAAGGTTTGACCCATCAAGGGCAGGTCTCTTCGGGCGCCCAGGGCCCAAGGAAAGGGACATTCGGGGTTTGGATTAGCATATCACGCGTCTCGATTAATCCGGGGGCCATGGCATTGCCCAGAAAGTGGTCAGTGGCCAGAGGTGGAGATGGAGATGATTGCAGGGAGAGACGTGGTGCCTCATCATCCTCGTCCGCCGCCCGCGCCTGGAGGTGCCGACCCGGGAGGGGGTGGTCGAGCAGGGGCATCCCTTACCTGGCCTTCCGGCTCGGGATCCGCGCTGGCCGAACCCATGAATCTGTCTCGCGAAGGCAGCCGCCGGCACTCTTCAGGCGGGACCCCGGCAGGGCCGCCATTACCTGGGTGTTCTCATGCGACCTTATAAAATCATCCGGTTTTTTAGCCTCCTCATCCTGACCCTGGGCGGGACCCCGCTCTTGGGGGGCGAGATCCTGAACGGGGTCAAATCCCGTGGCGTCTTGCGCTGCGGCGTCAGCGAGGGCATCCCCGGCTTTTCGGAACAGGACCCGAGTGGACGCTGGAAAGGGATTGACGCGGATTTCTGCCGGGCGGTGGCCGCCGCCGTGATTGGCGACGAGGAAAAGGTCGAGTTCGTGCCGCTCTCCACCTCGGCTCGTTTCCCGGCCCTGCAGGCGCGTAAGATCGACCTCCTGGCCCGCAACACCACCTGGACCCTGATCCGGGAGACGGTGATGGGGATTCAGTTCCCGGCCACCCTCTTCTATGACGGCCAGACCTTCCTGGTGCCCGCCGAGTCCCCCGTCAAACAGGCCCCTGACCTGCAAGGCGCGACGATCTGCGTCCAGAAGAGCACCACCAGCGAGCGCAATCTCCGGGCCTATTTCAAGCAGCGCGGCCTGGCGGTCACCCCCCTGGCACTCGATTCGGCGGGGGATGCCGCGAAGGCCTTCTTCACCGGCCGTTGCCAGGCCTATACCTCCGACAGCGCCCAACTGGCGGGGGCGCGGCTCCTGGCCCCCGCCGGCCGGGCGGCCTACCGCATCCTGCCCGATCCCATCTCCAACGAGCCCCTGGCCCCCGCGGTCTGGGGTGGGGACCAGGAGTGGACCAGCATGGTTCGCTGGGTCCTCTTTGTCCTGATTCATGCCGAGGAACTGGGCATTACCCGCACCCTTGCCAAGGATCCACCCGATGACTATTTCGACACGCTCCTGCACTGGGATGACCAGGAGATTGCCGCCCTGGCCAAGGCCCTGGGCGTGCCCATGGGCTGGTCGCTGCGTGCCGTGGCGGCCATCGGCAACTATGGCGAGCTCTTCGATCGCAATCTGGGCCCGGGCAGCGAAATCGGCCTGGAGCGCGGCCTCAACCGGCTGTGGAAAGACGGTGGGCTCATGTACGCCCCGCCCTATAAGTAGCAAGGAAAGACCATGACCGACCCGCAGATCTACCTGACCATCGGGGTCTTCGCCGGCGTCATCCTGCTGATCGCCCTGGACCTGATCGACATGACGGTGGCCGCCCTCCTGGGCCTGTCCATCCTCGTCCTGACCGGGGTCTTCGACCAGAACGACATGATGGACACGGTCGGGGTCGCCAATGGCCCCATCGCCCTCCTGTTCGGCGGCATGGTGGTGGCGCGCGTCCTGGCCAGGACCGGGCTTTTCGAGCGCCTGGGCGCCATCATGCTGCGCGCCACCGGTGGCAGCGGCAGGCGGTTCCTGCTCCTGCTGGTCGCGCTGGTGGCGCCCACCTGCGCCCTCCTTCCCAACGCCACCACCGTCATCCTGGTCGCCCCCGTCATCCTGGGCGTCTGCCGGGCGCTCAAGATCGACTTCGTCGGTCCCCTGATCCTCACCGCCATCATCAGCAACTCCGCCGGCATGCTCACCCTGGTGGGCGATCCGGCGACCTTCCTGGTGGGCAGTTCCATCGGCCTTTCCTTCGGCGCCTATTTGCGTACCGTGAGTTTGGGCGGCGTGCTGGTGGTCCTGGCCATCATCCCCATGCTGCCCTTGCTGATGCGCGACATCTGGCGCCTGCGCGTGGTACTGCCCGCCGCGCCCCCCCCGCCACCCATCGAACGGCCCGGTTTCGTCATCCTGGCCCTCGGCGTGCTCCTCGTCATGGTCATGCTTTTCCTCTTCGGGGAGAGCCTGCCAACGCGTGTCCTGCCGCCCGCCGTTGCCATCATCGCCGCCAGCCTGGCCTTACTGGTGATCCACGGCGCCCGCGTCGAGCCGGTGGATAACGTGCTGCGCGACGTGGATTGGAAAACTCTCATCTTTCTGGCCGCCATCTTCTCCCTGGTGCAGGCCTTCGCCAAGACGGGGTTACTGCAGGGCATGTCCTTGCAGCTTTATGCCTGGTTTGGCGCCGAGATCACCCTGGTGGCCCTGCTGATGCTGGCTGGTATCGGCGTGCTGTCGAGTCTGCTGGCCAACATCCCGGTGGTGGCCGCCGCTCTCGTCATGGCCAAGGGTTATCTGGTGGCCGCCGAAGCCGTGCCCGAGTTCGCGCTGGCCGTCAGCTTCACCGACTGGCCCACCGCCACCCTGCCCCTCTTCATCGCCATGATGTTCGGCGCCACCCTGGGCGGCAACGCCACCCTGGTCGGCGCCTCGGCCAACATCGTCAGCGTCGGTATCTGCAACAGCCAGGGCGCCCACGTCACCTTTCTGCGATTCGCCCGCTATGGCGTGCCCATCGCCCTCGTCCAGCTCAGCCTGGGAGCTATCTACGTGCTGGTCCTGACCAGCATCCTTGGCGTCAACCCATAGTCACGGTTCAAAAATAACCGGTAGCCGTAGTACAGCCGTAGGTCGGGTTAGCGCAGCGTAACCCGACTTCGGGCCAGCCTTGCGCCACTTGTTTCTGAACCCTTCCTTAGTTCGGGCCAGCCTTGTACCTCTTGTTTCTGAACCCTTCCTTAGGGGCCCGTTGGACCTACCTCGCTATGATTTCACCATCGCCTCGTCGTCCAGGCTAGCAGCCTGTCGGACTTTCGGTAACTGCGGGCCAACTAGGACAAAAAGGGATCGACTTCGCTTCTCCCGGGCGAAATCTGATGCACTCGATCTGATGAAACCTCAAAGTTTCTCGTAGCGACGCCTCGCGAGGCTTAATCCGACAGGCTCCTCGGGAACCGCGACCCGAGGGGCTGACCGGAACTAAGGATACCGTCCCGGAATTCGCAACAGGGGGCGG
>JBFZDM010000348.1:0-16063 GCA_041307365.1 Chromatiaceae bacterium
CACGGGCATCCTGGCCGCGTTCTTTTTTGTCACCAGCATGGTTCTCGCCTATTATGCATCCCTGGTTGGCGAGCCGGTGGGGCTGATGGATCGGGTTGACCAGGCACCTGTGGCGCCCCTGCCGGTGGCGGTACCAGGCCTCGGCGATGTACCGCCTCCAGTGCCGGGTCTGGGAGATGCCCGGGAGGTTCCACCCGTCGAGGTTCCGCCGGCCGCTGCCGTGGAAGCTCTGGTGGTGCCCCCGGTAGAGACGGCGCCAGTTGTTGATACGGTGCCAGCCGGGGCGGTCGAGATCGAGAGCCAGGTCCCATTGGTCCCTGATCCAGCCGGGCAGCAATAATGAATTTTAGCCGACGTGGTGGAATTGGTAGACACGCTATCTTGAGGGGGTAGTGGCGCAAGCCGTGCCGGTTCGAGTCCGGCCGTCGGCACCAATCAAAAAGGCGGGTTCTTTGGGGGACCTGCCTTTTTTACGGTCTGAATTAGGATCGCCGTGGGGGATGATCTCCCAATCCCTGAAAGGCCTGTCGCCGTTAAGGGCAATTTTGTTCCGCCGCTCCCTTTTGGCGCTCTGTATTCAGTCCGTTGGGTGTAGGGAAGGGCGGAACTTCCGGGACTTTCAAGCCTGGCATTTTTCAGCGCCATCGGGCTTTTTCTGTTAACCTGCTGATTTACATAACGTAATTCCGTTGGGTTATGCTTGACAGCGGGTGAGGGGCTGCACTAGACTTCCCCTGCCGCGTTGGGTCCGGATAAAAAAGAATTCATCACCAGGGGGAAGCGGGTGCTCGAAAACTATCTTCCGATATTGATCTTCATGATCATCGGCGTGCTGGTGGGGGGCGGTGCCATGGCGGCGGGCTTCGTGCTCGGAGAGCGGCGCCCGGACAGCGAAAAAGACTCTCCCTACGAATGCGGCTTCCAGGCCTTCGAAACCGCCCGTATCAATTTTGACGTCCGTTATTACCTCGTCGCCATCCTTTTCATCATCTTCGACCTGGAGATTGCCTTCCTCTTCCCTTGGGCCGTCGCGTTGGATGGACTGGGTATGGTCGGCTTCGTCGCCATGGTCATCTTCCTCGCCATTCTCGTGGTCGGGTTCATTTACGAGTGGAAGAAGGGGGCCCTGGAATGGGAATAGCCGGCATCCTTGAACAGGGCGTCATCACCACCACGGCCGACAAGCTCATCAATTGGGCGCGAACCGGCTCCATGTGGCCAATGACCTTTGGCCTTGCCTGTTGCGCCGTCGAGATGATGCAGGCGGGTGGGGCTCGCTACGACCTAGACCGCTTTGGCATCATCTTCCGCCCCAGCCCTCGCCAGTCCGATGTCATGATTGTCGCCGGTACCCTCTGCAACAAGATGGCGCCCGCCTTACGCAAGGTCTATGACCAGATGGCGGAACCGCGCTGGGTTATCTCCATGGGCTCCTGCGCCAACGGTGGCGGCTACTACCATTACTCCTATTCGGTGGTGCGGGGCTGCGACCGCATCGTGCCGGTCGATATTTACGTCCCTGGCTGCCCGCCCACCGCGGAGGCCCTGCTGTACGGCATCCTGCAGTTGCAGAACAAAATTCGCCGTACCAACACCATTGCCCGCTGAGTAGTCACTCGTCATGACACAACAGGCATCTATAACCGGCGACGCGCGTCTGGACGCGCTCGCGGACGCCATCGGCCGGCATTTCGGCGGCGCCGGGTATCAGCTCGAATCTGCCCCAGGGGAGTTGACACTGATCGCCCCGGCCGAGGGTTGGCATGACACCGCCCGTGTCCTGCGCGATCACCCCGATTTCCGTTTCGAGCAACTCATGGACGTCTGCGGCGCGGATTTTGCCGCCTACGGCCAGTCCGAGTGGGATACCCAGGGGGCATCCACCACAGGTTTCGGGCGAGGCCAGAGTCCCTCCCCGGAAATCCTGGCCGATGAACCTGGGCGCTATGCCTCCGTCTATCACCTGCTGTCCCTGACCCATAATCGGCGGCTGCGGGCGCGGGTCCACCTTGATGGACCCCAGCCCATGGTGGATTCGGTGGTGGACCTCTGGAGCGTCGCCAACTGGTTCGAGCGCGAGGCCTTCGATCTTTTCGGTATCCTCTACCGCGGTCACCCCGACCTGCGTCGCATCCTCACCGATTACGGCTTTGTTGGCCATCCCTTCCGCAAGGACTTCCCGATCTCCGGCCATGTGGAGATGCGCTATGACCCGGAGCTTAGGCGTGTCGTCTATGAACCCGTCAGTATCGAGCCCCGGGTTCTGGTGCCGCGCGTGATTCGTTCCGACAGCCGCTATGCCGGCGCCTCGCTGGACCGCCCCGATGCCTGAGATTCGCAACTACACCCTGAACTTCGGTCCCCAGCACCCGGCCGCTCACGGGGTGCTTCGCCTGGTGCTGGAGATGGACGGCGAGGTTATCGCCCGCGCCGATCCCCATGTCGGCCTCCTGCACCGTGGCACCGAGAAGCTGGCGGAGACCAAGCCTTACAATCAGAGCATTGGCTACATGGATCGCCTGGACTACATGTCCATGCTGTGCAATGAACACGGCTATGTGCGTGCCATCGAGCGCCTGCTGGGCATAGAGGCACCGGAGCGGGCCCAGTACATCCGCACCATGTACGACGAGATCACCCGTCTCCTCAACCACCTGCTGTGGCTGGGGACCCATGCCCTGGACGTGGGCGCCATGACCATGTTCCTCTACTGCTTCCGCGAGCGCGAGGACCTCATAGATTGCTATGAGGCGGTCTCCGGGGCGCGCCTTCACGCCGGTTATTATCGTCCGGGTGGGGTCTATCGCGACCTGCCGGACCAGATGCCCCGCTATCGCGAGGAACGTAGCAAGTGGCATAGCGCGGCGGATTTCGCGCGTCGCAACGAATCTCGCCAGGGTTCGCTGCTGGACTTCATCGAGGACTTCACCGAGCGTTTCCCGGGCTATGTCGATGAGTACGAGACTCTCCTCACCGACAACCGCATCTGGAAGCAGCGCACCGTGGGCATTGGCGTCGTCTCGCCGGAGCGAGCCCTTCAGCTTGGTTTCAGCGGGCCCATGATCCGGGGTTCCGGCTTCGCCTGGGACCTGCGTAAGAAACAGCCCTACGCTGCCTACGACCAAGTGGATTTCGACATCCCGGTGGGGCAAAACGGCGACTGCTACGACCGCTACCTGGTGCGCGTCGAGGAACTGCGCCAATCCAACCGCATCATCAAGCAATGCGTTGATTGGCTGCGCGCCCATCCGGGCCCAGTCATGATCGACGATCACAAGGTTGCGCCGCCGCCTCGCGCCGAGATGAAGGATGACATGGAAGCCCTCATCCACCACTTCAAGCTCTTCACCGAGGGTTATTGTCCGCCCCCCGGCGAGGTTTATGCGGCGGTGGAGGCCCCCAAGGGCGAGTTTGGTATCTATCTGATCTCGGACGGGGCTAATAAGCCCTACCGTGTCAAGGTTCGCGCCCCCGGCTTCGCCCATGTCTCCGCCATGGACGAGATGGCGCGGGGGCACATGCTGGCGGACGTGGTAGCCATTATCGGCACCATGGACATCGTCTTCGGGGAGATCGACCGCTGATGAGCTTCAGAAGCGCACCCCTCACCGTCCCGGCCCCGGCCGAGGTCAAGGAGTCCCTGCTCGACGCCGAGATCCGGGCCGCCATCGACAGTCAGGTTGCCAAGTATCCGGCGGAGTGGAAGCAGTCCGCGGTCATGGCGGCCCTCACCCTAGTGCAGGATTGGAATGGCGGCTGGCTATCGCGGGACCTGATGGACGCCGTGGCCACCTACCTGGACATGCCGCCGGTGGCCGTTTATGAGGTGGCGACCTTTTACAACATGTACGACCTTGAGCCCACGGCCAAGCATAAGGTCTGCGTCTGCAACAGTATCTCCTGTCTGCTGAACGGGTCCGAGGAGCTCATCGCCCACGTTGAGAAAAAGTACGGCCTTAAGCCAGGCCAGACCAGCGCCGACGGACGCTTCACCTTCAAGGAGGTGGAGTGCCTGGGTGCCTGCCGGCATGCCCCGGCGGTGCTGTTGGGCCAGACCTATCACGAGGGGCTGACCCCCGAGGCCCTGGACAAACTGATCGAGGGGTTGGGCTAATGGTCGATCGTCAGAACACGGTCTGTTTCCGTACCCTTCATCTGGACCAGCCCTGGACGCTGGCCGCCTACCGTAGCGTCGGCGGCTATGCCCAGTGGGAGAAGATCCTCCGGGAGCGCCCGGACCCCAACGACATCATCAATGAACTGAAGCTTTCCAACCTGCGCGGGCGTGGCGGCGCTGGCTTCCCGACGGGCCTCAAGTGGAGCTTCATGCCGCGCTCGGCGCCGGGTCAGAAGTACATCGTCTGCAATTCGGACGAGGGCGAGCCTGGCACCTGCAAGGATCGAGACATCCTGCGCTACAACCCCCACCAACTGGTGGAAGGTATGGCGATCGCCGGCTATTGCATCGGCGCGACGGTTGGCTACAACTACATCCGTGGCGAGTTTTACGAGCCCATGGCGCGTTTCGAGGCCGCGGTGCGCGAGGCTTACGAGGCGGGGCTCATTGGCCGCGATATCGCGGGCACTGGCATCGACTTCGACCTTTATGTCCACGCCGGCGCCGGGGCCTATATCTGCGGCGAGGAGACGGCCCTGCTGGAATCCATCGAGGGCAAGAAGGGCCAACCGCGCTATAAGCCGCCCTTCCCGGCCCAGGTGGGTCTCTATGGCCGGCCCACCACTATCAACAACACCGAATCCCTGGCCTCGGTGCCGGTGATCCTGGAGAAGGGAGGCCAGTGGTTCCTGGAGCAGGGCCTGCCCAACAACGGGGGACCCAAGCTTTTTTCCGTCACGGGTCACGTCGAGAAGCCCGACAATTTTGAGATCCCCCTGGGCACACCCTTCAAGGACCTGCTGGCCCTGGCTGGCGGCGTCAAGGGTGGGCGCAAGCTCAAGGCCGTGATTCCCGGCGGATCCTCCACCCCCGTGGTGCCGGGGGAGGTCATGATGGGCGTCACCATGGACTATGACGCCATCGCCAAGGCCGGCTCCATGCTGGGCTCGGGGGCGGTCATCGTCCTCGCCGAGGGTACGGACATGGTCAAGGTACTGGCCAACCTGGCCCATTTCTACGCTGCCGAGTCCTGCGGCCAGTGCACCCCCTGCCGCGAGGGCACCGGCTGGCTGTCACGGGTCCTGCACCGCCTCCTGCACGGTCAGGGTCGGACCGAGGACCTGGAACTCCTCGATAGCGTGGCGGGCCATATCGGCGGGCGCACCATCTGCGCCCTGGGGGACGCGGCGGCCATGCCGGTACAGAGCTTCCTCAAGCACTACCGCCATGAGTTTCAGCATTACATCGAGCACGGCCGTAGCCTGGTCGAGGCCGCCTGAATGGGCCGGTCTCCCACTGAGATAGCGCAATGACGGACAAGGTCACAATCGAGATCGATGGTCGCGCCTGCGAGGCGACCCCGGGGGAGATGGTCATCGAGGTCACCGACCGCGAAGGCATCGCCATCCCGCGCTTCTGCTATCACAAGAAGCTGTCCATCGCCGCCAACTGCCGCATGTGCCTGGTGGAGGTGGAACAGAACGGGCGGCCCTTCCCCAAGCCAGTCCCCGCCTGCTCCACCCCCGTGTGCGCCGGTCTCAAGGTCATGACCCGCTCCCCTCTGGCCTTGGAGGCTCAGAAGGGGACCATGGAGTTCCTGCTCATCAATCACCCCCTGGATTGTCCCATCTGCGACCAAGGCGGGGAGTGCGAGTTGCAGGACATGGCCATGGGCTATGGCCAGGACCTGTCCCGTTACACCGAGGGCAAGCGGGTGGTGCGGGACGAGGATCTGGGTGCTCTCATCGCCACCGACATGACCCGCTGTATCCATTGCACCCGCTGTGTCCGCTTCGGCGCCGAGATAGCCGGCCTGCGGGAACTGGGAGCCACGGGGCGGGGCGAGCATGTGCGCATCGGCACCTTCGTCGAGCACACCATAGCCCACGAGTTGTCGGGCAACGTCATTGATCTCTGCCCGGTGGGGGCCCTCACCTCAAAGCCCTTCCGTTTCAAGGCCCGTGCCTGGGAGTTGACCCAGGCCGACGGCCTGGCCCCCCACGATGGTCTGGGCACCAATATTCATCTGCACCTGCGCCGCAATCAGGTGTTGCGGGTGCATCCCCGCGAGAACGAGGCCATCAACGAGACCTGGATCGCCGACCGCGACCGCTTCAGCTACGAGGGCCTCTACACCGAGGACCGTCTCCTGTCGCCCCTCGTCAAGAAGGACGGCGCCTGGCAGGCCATCGGCTGGTCCGAGGCCCTGCAACTGGCCGCCACCCAGCTCAAGGCCGCTGGCCCCAGTCTCGGCGCCCTGATCTCGCCCGCGGCGACCCTGGAAGAGATGTATCTGGCCCAGAAGCTGACGCGCGGTCTGGGTTCACCTGACATCGACTCCCGCCTCCGCCAGCAGGACTTTCGTGGCGATGCCACGGACCCCCTGCTGCCCTGGCTCGGCGCTACCATCGCCGAGGTCGAAAAGCAGGGCGCCATCCTCTTGGTGGGCTCGGACATCCGTGCCGAGGTGCCCCTGCTGGCCCATCGCATCCGCAAGGCGGCAATAGACGGCGAGGCCCGGGTCTTTACCATCAACCCCTACGAGTTGACCCTGACCTTCCCGGTGGACCAGTTCACCGGCACCCCCACGGCCAATCTTCAGGACCTGGCGGCTATCGCCAAGGCATTGGGCGCCACGGGCGCCGGAGGCATCCAGGATCTTATCGCCGGCGCCCGCCCGGACGACCGGCACGCGGCCAGCGCCATGGCGCTGCGGCAGGCTGATCGAGGACTGATCCTGCTCGGTGCCCTGGCGGCGGCCCATCCCGATTACGCCCTGCTCAAGGCCCTGGCGAACGCCATTGCCCAGGCGGCCAGGGTCGAGGTAGGTTTCCTGCCATCGGCGGCCAACGCGGTCGGCGCCCATTTGGCGGGGGCCTTGCCCCAGGTCGAGCCAGGCGCCAAGGCGGTGGTCTCGCCGGGCGCCGATGCCGCTGCCTTCCTGGCCCAGCCCCGCAAGGCTTATCTGCTCTGGAATGTCGAGCCTGGCCATGATCTGGGCGATCCAGCCCTGGCGGCCAGGGGCCTTGGCAAGGCGGATTTTGTCCTGGCCTGTGTTACCCATCGTGGGGCCTCCATCGAGGCGGTGGCGGACTTGATGCTGCCCATCGCCGCCTTCGCCGAGACCTCCGGCACCCTGGTCAATGCCGAGGGGACCTGGCAGGAATTTCGCGGCGTCGTGACCCCCTCCGGTGAGTCAAGGCCTGGCTGGAAGGTGCTGAGGGTGCTGGGCAATCTTCTGAATCTCGCTGGCTTCGATCAGGACAGCTCGGCCCAGGTGGCGGGCGAGGTACGCGACGCCAGCGCGGGGGTCACCCCAAGCAACACCCCCCGTGGGGATGTCACGGCCATGCCAGCGGCCACCGCGAGCCTCTGGCGCGTCGGCAATGTTCCCCTTTACCGGCTGGATGCCCTGGTGCGCCGGGCAGCCGCTCTGCAACGGGCCCCTGGGGCTGGTTGCTTCTCGGTCCATCTCCACCCCGATCAGGCCACCGCCCTGGGTCTGGCGGCGGGCGATGCCGTAACCATCAGCCAGGGAGAGGCGGTCGCCAGGAGCAAGGTCTCCCTGGACACGGCCGTCCCCCTGGGCTGCGCGCGCATCCCGGCCGCCGTTGCCGGCAGCGAGACCCTGGGCGTTCAGATCGGCCCCGTCGCGGTCGCCAAGGCATGAGCGAATTTAACCATGATTGAGCTCTGGAATTCCCTGCCGGAAGTCATCCGGATTCTGCTAAAGATCGTGGTGATCCTCGGGCCCCTGATGGGCTTGGTGGCTTATTACACCTTGGCGGAACGCAAGATCATTGGATACATGCAGATCCGCATCGGCCCCAACCGTGTCGGGCCGCGCGGCCTGCTTCAGCCCATTGCCGACGCCCTCAAGCTGATGATGAAGGAGATCATCCTGCCGACCCGGGCGGACAAGGTCCTCTTCATCATCGCGCCCATGCTGACCCTGGGTCCGGCCCTGGCGGCATGGGCGGTCTTCCCCTTCGACGAGGGCTTGGTGCTGGCGGATATCGACGCCGGCCTGCTCTACATCCTGGCCCTGACCTCCCTGGGCGTCTATGGGGTCATCATCGCCGGCTGGGCCTCCAACTCCAAGTACGCCATGCTGGGCGCCATGCGCTCCGCGGCCCAGATCATCGCCTATGAGATCGCCATGGGCTTTGCCCTGGTGGGGGTGCTGATCGCCGCCGGCAGCCTCAATCTCGGCGATATCGTCCGCGCCCAGGAAGGGAGTTTTCTGACCTGGTTCTGGCTGCCGCTCCTGCCCCTCTTTGGCATCTATTTTATCTCCGGCCTCGCCGAGACCAACCGGGCCCCCTTCGATGTGGCGGAAGGAGAGTCTGAGATCGTCGCCGGCTTCCATGTGGAATACTCGGGCATGACCTTCGCCGTCTTCTTCCTCGGCGAATATGCCAACATGATCCTCATTTCGGCCCTCTCCGCCCTCATGTTCCTGGGCGGCTGGCTGTCGCCCCTGCCGGCGTCCTGGGTGGATGGGGTCTTTCTCCTTGACGATGGCTTCCACTGGCTACTGCTGAAGACCTTCTTCTTTATGTTCCTGTTCCTCTGGTTCCGCGCCACCTTCCCGAGGTATCGCTACGACCAGATCATGCGCCTGGGCTGGAAGGTCTTCATCCCGATCACCATCGTCTGGATCCTGGTCGTCGGGCTGGCGGTCGTGTTTAAGCTGCCCCCCTGGTGGTCGGCCTGACGGAGGGCATCGAGAAATGCTGCAAAGAATGCGCGATTACCTGCGGAGCCTGCTGCTCATCGAACTGTTCCAGGGGCTTGGTGTCACCGGGCGCTATCTCTTCAAGACCAAGTTCACGGTCCAGTACCCCGAGGAAAGGGCACCGATGTCGCCCCGTTTTCGTGGCCTGCACGCCTTGCGCCGCTACGAGAACGGCGAGGAGCGCTGCATCGCCTGCAAGTTGTGCGAGGCAACCTGCCCGGCCCTGGCCATTACCATAGAGGCTGAGCCGCGCGCGGATGGCACCCGCCGTACCACGCTCTACGAGATCGATCTCTTCAAGTGCATCTATTGCGGCTTTTGCGAGGAGTCCTGCCCGGTAGATTCCATCGTCGAGACCTCTATGTATGAATACTGCTTCGAGCAGCGCGGCGAGCACATCATGACCAAGGAGCGGTTGCTGGCCATCGGCGACCAGTACGAGGCGGAGATCGCGGCGGCGCGGGCGGCGGATGCCCGCTACCGTTAGGCTCCTGACGACTAGAGAATGGGCGAACAGGCTTACTAAACCGGATTGGACCACGACATGGGCTTTGAAAAGATTCTCTTCTATGTCCTGGCGGCGACCCTGATCGCTGCGGCCGGCATGGTAGTCACGCGCCGTAATCCAGTGCATGCGGTGCTGTTTCTCGTGGTCGCCTTCGTTGCCAGTGCCATGCTCTGGATATTGATGGACGCGGAATTCCTTGCCCTGAGCTTGGTATTGGTCTATGTCGGCGCCGTCCTGGTGCTCTTTCTCTTCGTCATCATGATGCTGGACGTGGATGTCGCTACCCTCAAGGCCCAGTTCATCCGCCAGTTGCCCCTCGGCCTGGCCATCGCGGCAGTGATGCTGATCGAGATTTTCCTGGTGGTGGGCGCCGGTAACTTCGGCGGCGAGGCCTTCCCGGCGCCGGGGCACCATGCCGCCGACTATAGCAATACCCGCGAGCTGGGCCTGCTGCTCTATACCGCTTATATCTATCCCTTCGAGATCGCTTCGGTGATCCTCCTGGTGGCCATCGTCGCCGCCATCCGGCTGACCCTACGCCGCCGTCCGGATACCAAATACCTGGATCCCTCGCGACAGGTCAATGTGCGCAAGGGGCCGGACCGGGTGCAATTGGTTCATGTCGCCCCCGAGCCCCGGCGGGTGCCGCCCACGGCCACCCCCTCTACCCAGGCCGCCCCCGTCAAGGGCGAGGATGACGAGGAATGATCGAACTCTCCGATTTCCTGATGCTGGGTGGAATCCTCTTTTCCATCAGCGTCGCCGGCATCTTCATCAACCGGAAGAATCTCATCGTACTCTTGATGTGCATCGAGTTGATGCTGCTGGCGGTGAACATGAACTTTGTAGCCTTCTCCCATTTCCTGGGGGACATGACGGGCCAGGTCTTCGTTTTCTTCATCCTTACCGTCGCCGCCGCCGAAGCGGCCATAGGTCTCGCCATCCTGGTGGTCCTCTTCCGCAACCGGCGCACCATTGATGTCGAGGACCTGGATGCACTCAAGGGCTGATTGCTGGAGAAACGAGACGGCCGTCTGGAATCACCCTGGCGAGCGGAACTGAGCAAAAGAGCAGACAAGCAGATGGAAAACATCTACCTGACCATAGTCCTCGCCCCCCTGCTGGGGGCCATCATCGCCGGCTTCCTTGGGGGGCGGATCGGGCGGGCGGGGGCCCACTGGGTGGCCATCCTCGGCGTCGGGCTCTCTTGCCTCCTGTCCCTGTATGTACTCAAGGGATTCCTCCTCGATGGCCTGCCGACCTTTGACGGCGCCGTCTATACCTGGATGGTCAGCGACGGCATCCGCTTTGAGATCGGCTTCCTGGTGGATAAACTCACGGCCCTCATGATGGGCGTGGTGACCTTCGTCTCCCTCATGGTGCACATCTACACCATCGGCTACATGGCGGACGACGAGCACAACTGGCCCAAGGAGTCCCTGGCTGGACGCAATGGCTATCAGCGGTTCTTCAGCTATATCTCCCTCTTCACCTTCGCCATGCTGATGCTGGTGATGTCGAACAATTTCCTCCAGTTGTTCTTCGGCTGGGAGGCGGTGGGCCTGGTGTCTTACCTGCTGATCGGCTTCTGGTCCGTGCGCGAGTCGGCCATCTTTGCCAACCTGAAGGCCTTCCTGGTCAACCGGGTGGGTGATTTTGCCTTCATACTTGGCATTGCCGCGGTCGCCATGTACTTCAAGTCCATGGATTATCAGACCGTCTTCGCCCTGGCCCCGTCCCTGGCGGACACTCAGATCCCGATCTGGGGCGATACCTCCTGGTCCCTGATGACGGTCATCTGCGTCCTGCTCTTCATCGGCGCCATGGGCAAGTCGGCCCAGGTGCCCCTGCATGTCTGGCTGCCGGACTCTATGGAAGGCCCCACGCCCATCTCGGCCCTGATCCACGCCGCCACCATGGTCACCGCCGGCATCTTCATGGTCACGCGCATGTCGCCCCTCTTCGAACTCTCGGAGACGGCCCTGAGCTTTGTCATGGTCATTGGCGCCACGACCGCCTTCTTCATGGGCCTTATTGGCCTGGTGCAGAACGACATCAAGCGGGTGGTGGCCTATTCCACCCTGTCACAGCTCGGCTATATGGTCACGGCCCTGGGGGCCTCGGCCTATGCGGCAGGCATCTTCCATCTGATGACCCATGCCTTTTTCAAGGCCCTGCTCTTTCTGGCGGCGGGATCGGTCATCATCGCCATGCATCACGACCAGGACATCCGCAACATGGGCGGGTTACGCAAATACATGCCCATCACCTGGATCACCTTCCTTATCGGCTCCCTGGCGCTCATCGGTTTTCCTGGCTTTTCGGGCTTTTTCTCCAAGGACGCCATCATCGAGGCCGTGCATCTGTCCCAGGTCGCAGGCTCCGGGTACGCCAGCATCCTGCTGACCCTGGGCGTCTTCGTTACCGCCCTCTATAGCTTCCGGCTCTATTTCATCGTCTTCCACGGTAAGGAGCGGATGGACGAGCATACCCGGCATCACCTCCACGAGACTCCGGCGGTGGTTTGGGTACCCCTGGTGTTGCTGGCGATCCCGTCCATCTTCATCGGCTGGATGACGGTGGAAGCGGTGCTCTTCGGCGATTGGTTCAAGGACGTCATCCATGTCGCCCCCCAGCATGATGTGTTGGCTCAGATGGGCGCCAATTTCCACGGCCAGGCCGGCTTTGTGCTGCACGGTATCATGATGCCCCCCTTCTGGTTGGCGATGGCTGGTCTGGTCCTGGCTTGGTTCATCTACATGATGAAGCCGGTCATCGCGGATATAGCCATGGTGCGCTTCAGCCTTATCCATCGCATCCTGGATGGCAAATACGGTTTCGATCAGCTCAACATGGCGGTCTTCGCCGGTGGCAGCCGGGGCCTGGGCAAGCTGTTCTGGGTCGCCGGCGATCGGCGGCTGATCGATGGCCTGATTATCAATGGTACCGCCAAGGGGGTGGGCCAGATCGCGGAGCGCCTTCGCGGCATACAGACCGGCTATCTCTACCATTACGCCATCGCCATGATCCTGGGTCTGGTGGGCCTGATGACCATCTTCGTGACCTTCTGATTCCCGAGGGAGACGGACCAGCATGCAATTCGCGATTCCGGTTCTGTCGCTGACCATCTGGTTGCCCATCCTGGGCGGCCTGGCGGTGCTGGCCAGCGGCGACAAGGCGCCCAACGTCTCGCGCTGGACGGCCCTGGGCTTTTCCGTACTCACCTTCCTGGTCAGCCTGCTACTCTGGAGCGGCTTCGATCTAACCACGGCCGGGATGCAGTTCGTCGAGCGCGTCCCCTGGATCCCGGCCTTTAATGCCTGGTACCACCTGGGGGTGGACGGCATCGCCATGCCGCTCATAGTCCTGACTACCTTCATCACCATCCTGGTCGTCATCGCCGGCTGGGAGGTCATCAGCTACAAGCCCTCTCAGTACATGGCGGCCTTCCTCATTATGGAAGGGGTTATGGTGGGGGTCTTCTCCGCCCTGGATGCCGTCCTCTTTTACGTCTTCTGGGAGGCTATGTTGATCCCGATGTTCATCATCATCGGGGTCTGGGGTGGACCCAATCGGGTTTATGCCACCATCAAGTTCTTTCTATACACCTTCTTCGGCTCTGTCTTCATGTTGGTCGCCCTGATCTACATGTACTTCAAGTCGGGCTCCCTCAGCATCCTGGACTTCCAGGCGATGCCTTTGGGGATGACCGAGCAGATACTCATCTTCCTCGCCTTCCTGGCCGCCTTCGCCGTCAAGGTGCCCATGTGGCCAGTGCATACCTGGTTGCCGGACGCCCATGTGGAGGCGCCCACAGGCGGCTCCGTGATCCTGGCGGCCATCATGCTCAAAATCGGCGGCTATGGCTTCCTGCGCTTCAGCCTGCCCATCACCCCGGACGCCAGCGCCAGCCTGGACTGGCTGGTGATCGCCATGTCGCTCATCGCTGTGGTATATATCGGCTTCGTTGCCCTGGTGCAGCAGGATATGAAGAAGCTGATCGCCTATTCATCCATTGCCCATATGGGCTTCGTCACCCTAGGCTTCTTTATTGCCTTCACCATCTTCCATCGCCCCGGCGATGATGCGGGTGTCGTCATGGGCATTCAGGGCGGCATGGTGCAAATGGTGTCCCATGGCTTTATCTCCGCCGCCATGTTTCTCTGTGTCGGTGTCCTCTATGACCGTCTGCATTCCCGCGAGATCAACTCCTACGGCGGCGTGATCCACACCATGCCCGTCTTTGGCGCCTTAATGGTGTTCTTCGCCATGGCCAATGCCGGTCTGCCCGGTACCTCGGGCTTCGTCGGCGAATTCATGGTCATCCTGGCCAGCTTCCAGGCCGATTTCTGGTACGCCTTCCTGGCGGCGACCACGCTCATCCTGGGCGCGGCCTACACCCTCTGGATGGTCAAGCGCGTTGTCTATGGCCCCGTGGCCAACGACAAGGTGGCCGGCCTGAAGGATGCCAACGGGCGAGAACTGTTCGTACTGGGCACCTTGGCCATCGCCGTCCTGGCCCTGGGACTCTGGCCGGCGCCTTTGGTGGAGGTGATGGACGCCAGCGTCCAGAACCTGGTACAACACATTGCGGTTTCCAAGCTCGGCGTGGCTCCGACGGCCGTGGCCGCGCTGCCATAACCCATGATTAGCCCGGCGGTCCTCCTCAACCCCGGGCCCCTTGATTTCGGAAGATCAGCATGACCTTCGATTACGCCCACTTGCTTCCCCTCGTCCCGGAGATCGCGGTTCTGGTTCTGGCCAGTGGCATCCTGCTGGTGGATCTCTGGCTCAAGGACCAGGACAAGGGGGTCAATCATGTCCTGGCGGTGGCGGGATTGCTGGTAGCCATCGGTCTCACCGGCCTGGTCGGCGGCGGGGCGCGGGAGATCGTCCTTAGCGGAAATTATGTCCGGGATCCCATGAGCGACCTGCTCAAGATCGCCATCCTCGTCGTCAGCCTG
The DNA here is from genome assembly GCA_041307365.1 of Chromatiaceae bacterium. Lineage (GTDB taxonomy): Bacteria > Pseudomonadota > Gammaproteobacteria > Chromatiales > Chromatiaceae > M0108. The sequence goes on from JBFZDM010000348.1 coordinate 14,328, forward strand.
CTGGCCTTCGTCTATTCCAGGGAGTATCTCCGCGACCGCCAAATGCTGGTGGGTGAGTTTTATGTCCTCACCTTGACCGCGGTCCTGGGCATGATGGTCATGATCTCCGCCAACAGCCTTCTGACCCTCTATCTCGGGCTTGAACTCCTAGCCTTGTCGCTCTATGCCCTGGTGGCCTTCGATCGCGATAGCCCCAACGGGGCCGAGGCGGCCATGAAATTTTTCGTGCTGGGCGCCCTGGGATCAGGCCTGCTGCTCTATGGCATGTCCATGCTTTATGGCGCCACCGGCAGCATCGAGCTGGGCGCCATCGCCCAGGCGGTGGCGGGGCAGGGGACTGCGAATGAGGTCCTGGTCTTCGGCCTGGTCTTCCTGGTCATTGGCATTGGCTTCAAGTTTGGCGCCGTGCCCTTCCACATGTGGGTGCCGGACACCTATCAGGGCGCCCCCAACCCGGTTGTCCTTTTCCTCGGCAGCGCCCCCAAGATCGCCGCCTTCGCCCTGGCCTTCCGCTTGCTGGTGGATGGCGTGCCCGGTCTCCACGCCGATTGGCAGGGGATGCTGATCATCCTGGCCATCCTCTCCATGGCCGTGGGTAACATCGTCGCCATCGCTCAGACCAACATCAAGCGCATGCTGGCCTACTCCACCATCTCTCATGTAGGCTTCATCTTCCTGGGCCTCATCGCCGGCAACGCCGATGCCTATGCTGCGTCCATGTTCTACGCCATCGTCTATGCCCTGATGGCGGCAGGCGGCTTCGGCCTCCTGGTCATGATGAGCCGCCGGGGCTTCGAGGCGGAACGCCTTGATGACCTCAAGGGCCTGAACGAGCGCGACTCCTGGCAGGCGGCCATGATGGCGTTGGTCATGTTCTCGATGGCGGGGGTCCCCCCGACCGTGGGCTTCATGGCCAAACTGCTGGTCCTGGAGGCCGTGGTCAGCGTAGGCCTCTGGTGGCTCGCCGTGGTCGCCGTCTTCTTCTCCGTCATCGGCGCTTACTACTATCTGCGCGTCATTAAGATCATCTACTTCGACAAGCCCGATACCACCGAGCCTCTGCTGGCTAGCACCGGTGCCCGCGTCGCCTTCTCCATCAACGGCCTGGCTATCCTCGTGCTTGGCCTCTTCCCGGCGGTCCTGCTGACATTCTGCCAGGCGGCCTTTACTTTGTAGTCCCTGATCCCACCCACCTGGCCTTGCCCTGGCGGGAGCCGGGTGGGCCTGAAAGAGTCATAGTCCGTGGCGATCGGGGTTATCAGAACTATCCATTTCAAGAAGCATCCAGCCAGGTATAGAGTTTACCTCCATGGCGGGGGCGGATTTCGCTCCTCGCCGGCCCTATCTTCGGCCAATTTCGTGGAGGCGAGCCCATGCATACCCCGTCCAACATGCCCCAGCATCCCCGGAGCCAGGATCGTAACCCATTCTGGATTCGTGTCCTCGATTTCGGGATTATCGAACCTTTCAAGCATCCAGCAAGTGTGGACAGCAGCAAAGGTGTGAAGGCATTACCCCTCTTCGAGACCCTGCCCTAAGTCACGGTTCAAAAATAGCCGGTACATCCACTTGTCGGCCGTACGGCGGGTTAGCGCAGCGTAACCCGACTTAGTGACAGCCTTGTGCCACTTGTTTCTCAACCGTTCCTAAGGCGGGTCTGGTGAACATAGGTTTGTGGCCTGGCAGCTTCCTGTGCCTGGCAAGGACTCGATCTCACCCGGCCAGCACCGTGAAGG
>JBFZDM010000392.1:0-3042 GCA_041307365.1 Chromatiaceae bacterium
ACGTGGCCCGCCATCAGGGTTGAAGTTTCGTCGAGCATCAGGTGGCGGTCAAGCATATGGTAACTCAGTGATAATCGCTTGATGGCCGCCACCACGGATTCCTCGTCCGGCCGCTCGATGACCACCGGCGCGACCCGGGTGGACCGGGCTGCTTCGGCCTCGACGCCTTCAGTGGCGAGAAACTCGGCGAAGCGTAGCAGGGTCCCCTGGGCCGCCGGGTTAAGGCCCCGATAGAGACGGATCAGGCGGCGCTCGCCGTTGGCAGCGGGCGGAGGCATCATCATAGTCGTCGATTTCCCCCGGACATCGGCCTCATCCCCGGTGCTCCTCGCAATAGGCGCGGGCGAATTCCAGCAGTTCCTCCATGACTCGCAGCCGGAACTTCTGCTTCTGATGCACAAAGGAGAAGGGCCGCTCCAGCGGTGGGTCCAGTTCGATCGCCACCAGGGTACCCAGACGCAGTTCCTTCTGGATGGTGGTACGCGACACCACGGACACCCCCATGCCGGCTTCCACCGCCCCTTTCACCGATTCGGGGCTGCCCAGTTCCATGGCCACCTTGAGGGAGGCGGCGCAATCGGGGAGTTGATCCAGATAGTCCGCGATCACCTCCCGCGTCCCCGAGCCCTCCTCCCGGCAGATGAAAGGAAAGGCCAGCAGACGGTCGAAGGTCAGGGCCGTCTCCTGGGCGAGAGGGTGCCCTGGTGGGAGTATGGCCACCAGATGATCGCGCTTGCAAATTTCCACCACCAGATTCCGGTTGCCCACCATGGACTCCACTACACCCAGGTCGATGGCGTTGGTCTCCACCATGGAGACGATGCCCTCACTGTTGGCAACCTTGAGGTGGATAGTCACGTCCGGGTATTTTTCCTTGAAGTCGCCAAGGAGGGTCGGGAGCATGTATTCGGCGATGGTGGTGCTGGCGCCGATGGTCAGGGCACCGCTGATCTCTCCCGTCAACTCCCGCACGGAATTGTCCATCTCGGCGTAGAGGTCGAAGATGCGATCCGCGAAGATGAAGACCTTGCGGCCTGCCTCCGTGAGGCTGATGCGGTTGTGGGTCCGATCGAATAGGCGGGTGTTGAAGTACTCCTCCAGTTGGCGAACCTGGAAGGTCACCGCCGGCTGGGTCATATGCAGAGACTCGGCGGCCTTGGTAGAACTCAAGAGGCGCGCCACCGTGTGAAAGACTTGCAGTCGCCGATCCGCCATAAGGACAACCCCCAGGCAAGGAGCAAATAAAAACTGCTTATATCATAGATAAAGTATTGATGGATGGGAAGAGGCCGGTCGCCAATCCTCACCCTAAGATGCCAAGCTAGGACAAGGCCGTCCTCCGATGTCCGGATTCCTGACCGCCACCCCTACGAATTTGCCGGCCCCGGAAAAGCAACCCTGTTTGCCAGGCTCGCCACATCCGGATATCGCGCCTTCTCCTTGTCGTTGAGCATCCGTCGGATGCCCACCCACGACACTCCACACCGCCTGCCCGCCGATTCCGTCAATAAGGTCATGGAATAGGTGGGCTGGGCGTAGTGGCCCCCTGATCCGAATGGACCGGCGTCTGAAACCAATTCAACTTGTCGCGCAGTTTGACGACCTCGCCCACGATAATCAGGGTGGGGGGCTGAGGCCTTTCCTCGGCAATCACCTCCTCTATGGTCGCCAGGGTACCGGAAAAGACCCGCTGCCGGTGGGTGGTGCCTTGCTGGACCAGGGCAATGGGCATGTCCGGCGCGACGCCATGCCTGGTCAACTGTTCGACGATGAGAGGCAGGCCCACCAGGCCCATGTAGAAGACCACCGTCTGGCGGGGCTGGGCCAACTGGTCCCAGTTGAGGTCCATGGTGCCATCCTTGAGATGACCAGTAACGAAGGTCACGGATTGAGCATAGTCCCGATGGGTCAAGGGGATGCCGGCATAGGCGGCGCAGCCGGAGGCGGCGGTGATGCCGGGCACCACCTGGAAGGGCACGCCCTCCGCCGCCAGGGTATCGATTTCCTCCCCACCGCGGCCGAAGATAAAAGGATCGCCGCCCTTGAGGCGTAGCACCCGATGGCCCTGCTTAGCCAGGTTCGCGAGCAGGCTGTTGATCTCCTCCTGACGCATGGTGTGGTTATCGCGCTCCTTGCCGACGTAGATACGCTGGGCGTCGCGCCGGGTCATGTCGAGGATGGCCTTGGCCACCAGGCGGTCATAGACCACCACGTCCGCCTGCTGCATGAGACGTAGGGCGCGGAAGGTGACCAGGTCCGGATCGCCCGGCCCGGCGCCCACCAGATAGACCTCCCCCAGGCCACCGCTGGGGCGGGTTTCCGCCAGTTCCAGGGCCATGGCGGCATCGGCCTCTTCCAGGTGGCCGGAAAATACGCGTTCGGCGACCCCACCGACCAGGATGCGGTCCCAGAAACGTCGCCGATCGCGCTCGTCGGCGAAGCGGGCCTTGACCGCGTCCCGGTAGCGGGCACAGAGATCGGCAAGGCGACCGTAGCCGGCGGGGATCAGGGATTCCAGGCGGGCGCGGAGCAGGCGGGCCAGCACGGGCGAGGCCTTGGTGGTAGAGACGGCCACTACCACGGGCGAGCGGTCGATGACCGAGGGCAGGAGGAAGCTGCACTCGTCCGGCTGATCGACGACATTAACCGGAATCCCTTTTTCATCAGCCAGATGGGCCACCCGACGGTTGACCTCGCGGTTGCCGGTGGCGGCGACGATCAAGCGCATGCCAGTGATATCCGCGTCCTCGAAGGTTCGGGGACTATGGATCAAGTCCCCGACGTCAACCTGGGCCCGGAGTTCCGGCGCCAGTTCGGGCGCGATGAGGTGGACCTGGGCGCCGGCACGTCTCAGGCTGGCGACCTTGCGAGTGGCGACGGCGCCGCCACCCACCACCAGGCAGGGTTGATGGTGGACATCAAGGAAGATAGGAAGCAGATCCATGGTCGTTTTCTTGGGTTGTAGGGGGGGGGGGGGGAGGGGACAGGTTGCGCGGGTAGCGAAAACATCTTAATATACTGAAATACTTGGATACAGGATAG
>JBFZDM010000404.1:0-9478 GCA_041307365.1 Chromatiaceae bacterium
CCTTGCCACGGTGGAGGAGTTCGAGATGAGCGAGCCGAGATTCGTACAGGGCTGACATGGATTGTTGCTTCCGCCAGGTCAAAGCTGCAACTATACAGGAAAGGGGCGGATGAAGGCCGCAGGTGGAACTTCATGGGGAGCCCAAGGAGAATCGCCAAGCGGAGACCCCTGAAACCGGAACCCAGGAGCCTTTAGTGATACAAGAGACCGGGGCACCACAAGACGATTTTCTTGCCGCCTTCCGTGGCGGCTTCACCTCCGCCCTGCGCTGGCATCACCTTGATGCCCTCTGGGAGCGGATGCGCGAACGCGCCGATGCAGGCTGGTACATCTACGCCATTGGCGAGGAGCCACCGTCGGCGCCATCCGATGACGCGCGCGTCCTAGCCTTCATCGCCGAGATCGACAAGCTGCTGCGGAAGGAGCACAAGGAGGACTACTGCGGCATCGTCTATGCCGACAACCTGCAAGAGCCCCGTTTCCTCAAGATCTACGACCCCCATAATCTGGGCGTCTCCTGCGGCTACAGTGACAATCCGCCGCTGCCGGGTTGGGTGCTAAGCCTCATCCCGCCAGTGGACCTGCTAGCGACCCGGGTCCTGCCCCAGAATCGTCGGCGCTGGTGGCGAGGCCTGTTCGGATGAGCCCCCTTCCGCCGCGGGTCGGCGGGCCAAGCCCTGACCAGGGTGGCCATCGCCATCACCCTGTTTGCCATTGCTATCACCGGCCTGACTATGACGAGGGATGCCATGACCAAGATCATCATTCACACCGACCGCGCCCCCAAGGCCATTGGCACCTATTCCCAGGCGGTCAGGGTGGGCGACACCGTCTACCTTTCCGGCCAGATTCCCCTGGTGCCGGAGACCATGGAACTGGTGCAGGGGAACATGGAGGCCCAAATCCGGCGGGTGTTCGATAATCTGGCCGCCGTCGCCGAGGCCGCCGGCGCTAGCCTGGGGGACTTGGTCAAGCTCAACATCTATCTCACCGACCTCGGCCATTTCCCCCTGGTCAACCAGGTGATGGCCTCCTACTTTAGCGAACCCTATCCCACCCGCGCCGCCGTCGGCGTCGCCGCCCTGCCGAAGGGCGCGGCCGTGGAGATGGACGGCATCCTGGTGCTGCCCTGAGCCAGGGCATAAAGGCTGCTGGGAGGGAGGCGAAAGTGGACTGGCTGCCTGCTTGGGTGGCCGGCTCTCTAGGTCAAGAGCCCTTGGACGATGCTCGGGGTGATCCCCGGGGACCCAGGGCCATGGATCAGCTTGCCAGGGTCATGGGGGACGAGCCCACATATCGACACCCCGAACCTCAGGTCCGGTATTCGGCGTTGATCTTGACGTAGTCGTAGGAGAGGTCGCAGGTCAGGATCTGGACCCTGGCCAGGCCCCGGCCGAGGGCGACGCGAATGCCGATATCACGGCCGGCCATGGCGGCGCGGCCGGCCTCCTCGGTGTAGGCGGGATCGCGGCCGCCATCGCGGACGATGGGGGTGTCGCCCAGCCAGATGCGTACCTGGTCGATGTCGAGGTCCGGGATACCGGCCCGGCCGATGGCGGCGAGGATGCGTCCCCAGTTGGGGTCCGAGGCAAAGAGCGCGGTCTTGACCAAGGGCGAATGGGCAATAGTGTCGGCGACACGGCGGGCCTCTCCCCGGTCGATGGCCTCTTCCACCACTAGGGTCACCAGTTTGGTTGCCCCCTCTCCATCGCGGACGAGGGCGGTAGCCAGTTCCTGGCAGACTTCCTCCAGGCTGCGGCGCAGGGCCCAACTGTCCGGTGAATCCGGGTCGTCGAGGGGGGGATTGCCCAGGGCGCCGGTGGCGACCAGGACGCAGGCGTCATTGGTGGAGGTGTCGCCATCGATGGTGATGGCGTTGAAGGAGACATCCACCGCCGCGGCCAGGCAAGACTGCAAGAGATTCCGCTCCACGGCCAGGTCCGTGGCAAGGAAGGCGAGCATGGTTGCCATATCCGGCCGGATCATGCCCGCGCCCTTGGCGATGCCGGTCACCACCGCCCTGCGGCCAGCGACCTCGAAGAGGCGCGACACCAGCTTGGGCCGGGTATCCGTGGTCATGATGGCGCGAGCGGCCAGGGGCCAGGCGGATGCATCCAGGCTGGCCAAGGCCGAGGGCAAGGCTTTCTCGAGGCGGACGACGGGCAAGGGCTCGCCGATGACGCCGGTGGAGAAGGGTAGCACCTCATCGCTTCGGCAACCCGCCAGGGTCGCCAGGGCGGCGCAACTGGCCTCGGCATCCCGCAGGCCACCGGCACCCGTGCCGGCGTTGGCGTTGCCGGAGTTGATGAGCAGGTAGCGAGGGGGTGCCGTCGCCAGATGGCGCCGGGCCAGGGTCACGGGGGCGGCGCAGAAGGCGTTGCGGGTGAAGACGGCCGCGCACTGGGAGTCCGCTGACAGTTCCAGGAGACAGAGGTCATTGCGGTTCTGGTAGCGGATACCGGCGGCCACCGCCGCGAGGCGCACACCGGCGACTGGTTCAAAGGGCATCGCCGATTCGCTCATGGCCGCCTCCATTCTCCCGCCGGTTTAGCTCGCCTTGCCGTGGCAGTGTTTGTACTTCCTTCCCGAACCGCAGGGGCAGGGCTCGTTCCGCCCGACTTTGCGATCCCCGCGCACATAGGGCTGCTCGATCTCTCGCGCCGCGCTGGGCATGGCTTCGTCTGGCTCCTCGGAGGCGTCCAGGCCGTGAAATTCCTCGTGCTTGAACTCGAACTGACGCTCGGGGATCTCCCGCGGTGGCTGGGGTATGGCCGCCGCGCCTTCGGTGGCCAGTTGGAGGCGAGACAAGGTGCCTACCACGTCAGACTTGATGCTGTCGAGCATGGCGGAGAACATCTCGAAGGCCTCGCGTTTGTATTCCTGCTTGGGGTTCTTCTGGGCATAGCCGCGCAGGTGAATGCCCTGGCGGAGATAGTCCATGCCGGCAAGGTGGTCCTTCCACTGGGTGTCCAGGGTCTGGAGCATGACGGCCTTCTCGACCTGGCGCATGACCTCGGGCCCGACCAGACGCTCCTTGTCCGCATACCGCTCAACCAGGCCATCGAGGACGCGCTGGCGCAGGGTCTCTTCGTGCAAGGCATCATCGGCCTCGAGCCATTGGCGCAGAGGCCAGTCGCCGCCGACCAGATCGGTGAGGGCCATTTCGGCGCCGGGCAGATCCCACAGCTCCTCCATGCTCTGCGGTGGGATATGGCGGTCCAGGAGGCCGCCGACGACATCGGTCCGCCAGACGGCGATGGTATCGGAGACGTCGTGGGCGTCCATCAATTCCCGTCGCTGCTGGTAGATGACCTTGCGCTGATCGTTGGCCACGTCATCGAACTCCAACAACTGCTTGCGGATGTCGAAGTTGCGTCCCTCCACCTTGCGTTGGGCATTTTCAATGGCCTTGGTCACCCAGGGGTGCTCGATGGCCTCGCCTTCCTGCATGCCGAGCTTCTGCATCATGGTACCGACCCGGTCGGAAGCAAAGATGCGCATCAGGCTGTCTTCCAGGGACAGGTAGAAGCGGCTGGAGCCCGGATCGCCCTGACGGCCGGAACGGCCGCGTAGCTGATTGTCGATACGGCGGGATTCGTGGCGTTCGGTGCCGACGACATGGAGACCGCCGGCGGCGAGAACCTGGGCGTTGCGTACCTTCCAGGCTTGACGCGCCGCCTCGCGCTGGGCCTGGTCCTTGATCTCCTCCAACTCGGCCTCCAGGCTGCCGCCCAGGACAATGTCGGTGCCGCGGCCCGCCATGTTGGTGGCGATGGTCACGGCCCCCGGCTGTCCGGCCTGGGCGATAATGCCCGCCTCGCGCTCGTGTTGCTTGGCGTTGAGGACCTCGTGGGGGATCTTCTCCTTCTTGAGCAGGCCCGAGATAAGCTCGGAGGTCTCAATGGAAGCCGTGCCGACCAGGGCCGGCTGTCCGCGCCGCACGCAGTCGCGGATATCCTCGACGATGGCCTGGTACTTCTCATTGGCGGTGAGATAGACCAGGTCGCCGCGGTCGTCACGGATCATGGGCTGGTTGGTGGGGATGACCACCACCTCCAGGCCATAGATCTGCTGGAATTCGTAGGCCTCGGTGTCGGCCGTGCCCGTCATGCCCGCCAGCTTGGGATAGAGACGGAAGAGGTTCTGGAAAGTGATGGAGGCCAGGGTCTGGTTTTCCTGCTGGATGGCTACCCCCTCCTTGGCCTCCACCGCCTGGTGCAGACCCTCGGACCAGCGCCGACCTGGCATGGTGCGGCCGGTGAATTCATCCACGATGATGATCTGACCGTCGCGGACAATGTATTCGACATTTGTGTGGAAGAGGACGTGGGCGCGCAGAGCAGCATAAAGATGGTGCATGAGCACGATGTTGGCCGGGTCGTAAAGGCTCTCCCCCTCGCCCAGCAGACCCAGTTCGGTGAGCATCTCTTCGACGTGCTGGTGGCCCTCCTCGCTCAGGAAGGTCTGGCGCGCCTTTTCGTCAACGGAGAAGTCACCCGGGCCAAAGTCCGGCTTGCCCTCCTCGTTGGTGATGGGGTCCTGGCGGGTCAGGCGCGGGATGATGGCGTCGATCTTCTTGTAGAGATCGGTGTTGCCCTCGGAGGGGCCTGAGATGATGAGGGGGGTCCGCGCCTCGTCGATGAGGATGGAGTCGACCTCGTCCACAATGGCATAGAAGGGATCGCGCTGTACCCGCTGCTCCGGCGTGAAGGCCATGTTGTCGCGCAGGTAATCGAAGCCGAACTCGTTGTTGGTGCCGTAAGTGACGTCGGCGGCATAGGCCTCCCGGCGCGTCACGTTGCGCAGGTGCCGGTATCCCTGGCCCGCGGTTGGCTCATAGTCTGGATCCAGGACATAGGAGGCCGCGTCCGGCCCCATGCCCCCCGAGGAGTTGATTACGCCCACCGAGAGGCCAAGGAAGTGGTAGAGCCGCCCCATCCAGGCCGCGTCGCGGCGCGCGAGATAGTCGTTGACCGTGACCACATGCACGCCCTTGCCGGGGAGGGTATTGAGGTAAACGGCCAGGGTTGCCACCAGGGTCTTGCCCTCGCCGGTGCGCATCTCGGCGATGCGGCCGTCGTTGAGGACCATGCCACCGATCATCTGGACGTCGAAGTGGCGCATGCCGAGGGCGCGGCGTCCGGCCTCGCGCACCACGGCAAATGCCTCGACCATGAGGGATTCCAGAGTAGCGCCCGCCTCCAGCCGCTGGCGCAATTCGCCGGTCTTGGCCCTCAGCGCCTCGTTCGAGAGCGGTTCCATCGCCTTTTCCAAGGCGGTGATCTCCGCGACCTTCTTGGACATCTTCTTGACGAGCCGATCATTGCGGCTACCGAAGACCTTCTTGAGCAAATTAGTGACCATACGGGAGTATCACCGGAGGGGATAAATCGTTAAATAATACCCCAAGAGGGCATCGGGCGACGAACCCCCATTGAGGATCTGACGGCCCCTGGTCATAACCGGCGACAACCAAAACGGGTTCCGCCCTGGCGTCAGGGCTAGGGCCCCAGAGGGTATTCAGGGGTTGTCAGGGTCGAAGTCGATGCCAGCCAGGCGTAGGGGGTCGATGGCCAGGCCTTCCTTCAGAACTTCGAAATGGAGGTGAGGGCCCGTGCTGCGGCCACTGGAACCCAGGGTCGCGATGACCTGGCCCTTTTCCACCAGATCTCCGGCCTTGACTAGAAGGGCTTTGCAGTGGGCGTAGCGCGTCACCAGGCCGTTGCCATGGCGAATCTCCACTGTCCGGCCATAGCCGTTAGTGGATTCGCTGAGGATCACCAGGCCATCCGCGACGGCCAGGATCTCGCTGCCAGTCTTGCCGGCAAAATCGATTCCAGCATGGAAGCTGGGCTTGCCCGTGATGGGATCCTTTCTGACGCCGAACCGGGAGCTTACATAGCCGGATCGGACCGGGCGGCCTGTCAGCATACTCTCCTCAACCAACTCCCGCTCCATGATGAATTGGTCGAGGAGTTTGAGTTTGCGGCCTCGGTCTATGAGTTCCCGGGACAGGCGGGCCATCTCCAAGGCAAATTCATCGGACGACGATGGCATCACCTCCATGGGCTCGGGGCCACCCTGGGGCGGGGCATTCTGGAAGTCGAACTCCTCGGCGCTGAGCCCGGCCTTTTCCACCAGGCGCTCGCCGAGGGCGTTTAGTCGCAGCATCTCCGCCTGCATTTGGCCCAGCTTGAGGCTCAGGGCATCGAGTTCGCTGCTAGACTCCAATCGGAGGCTATCACGTTCCCCTATATCCCGCTGGGCCAGGGAGGTCAGCAAGGCCTCGGTGTGATCCACGCTGGCTTCCCCCTGGGAACGAATCTGGCCATACCAGAAGCCAACTCCACCGGCGGCGGCTGCCGCCACGACAAGGACCAGGGCACTGAGACAAACCTGCATCCGGGGTCCGATGCCGACATGGCAGCGGTGCGAAAAGCAGTCTTTCATCCGGTATTCCTGAGGCAAAAAACAGGCCCATAGTACCGGAAGAGCCATCCATGGCCAAGCCCAATAGGAGAAAATGACCGGAATAAGTTGCGCCATCACCAATTATTGTTTTAATAATCGGTATCTTGTATCAAATTAGCCGGTCGAGCACCCTATGGCCCTCAAGCCCCTCCGTCATGCCAGCCGGTTCCTCCGCGATAGCGAGGGCACGGCTCCCCTCTTGGTCCTGATCGACCAGCAGCGCCAGATCCTGCGGGCTGTCCGCGACAAGTTGACCCCGCCCCTGGACAACCATTGCCTCCATGCCAGCCTGGATGAAGGTAAGTTGACCCTGGTGACCGACTCACCGGCCTGGGCTTCGCGGCTACGTTTTTTTGCGCCCGACTTGATTAGCGCCCTGGGCTTGGGCTTGGGCAGGATCGAGGAATGCCGCATCCGCGTCCAACCACCGAGGTCAATGGGACAGGGTTTGGGGGGCGAAATGAAAGCGCCACGCTTGTCCCCCGCCACGGCCCGACTGCTGCTCGATGCCGCGGACGCCCAGGGCGAGACAGACCTGGGGCGGGCGCTAAGGCGTCTGGCTGGAAGCGGGGGGGGTTAGACCCCCACTGGCTGGGTTGTCGTCAATGCTTCATCAGGCCATTGCCAGCCTCTTGGGGTGCGCGCTCCACCCCAAGGGTGATTTCATGGTGCCTGGGAGGGTGAACCGGGGGCCTAGGGTAGGCGCCTTCTCCCCTGTTATCTAGGCGATGGCTGGCTGCAGGCCCCGTATACGGGCTGGTGTGGCGCCATCCTGCTCGAAAGTGACCTCCTCCCAGGCGGACCTGTCCTTGAGCAAGGCGCGCAGGAGCTGGTTGTTGAGGCCGTGGCCAGACTTGTATCCGCGGAAGGTGCCGATTAAGGAGTGGCCAAGGAGATAGAGATCGCCAATGGCGTCGAGAATCTTGTGGCGGACAAACTCGTCCTCGTAGCGCAACCCTTCCTCGTTCAGGACGCGGTAGTCGTCCACCACCACCGCATTGTCCATGCTTCCACCCAGGGCAAGGTTTTGCTGGCGCAGGGCCTCGATGTCGCGGAGGAAACCGAAGGTGCGGGCACGGCTGACCTCTTTGACGAAGGAGGTGGCGGAGAGGTCGATAACCGCCGATCGGGCGCGGGTGGCGAAGGCGGGGTGATCGAAGTCGATGGCGAACTCCACCTTGAAGCCGTCATAGGGTTCGAAAAGGGCGTACTTGTCACCGTCTTCCACCATCACCCGCCGCTTGATGCGCACGAAGCGCTTGGGGCGTTTCTGCTCCTCAATTCCCGCCGACTGGATGAGGAAGACAAAGGGTCCGGCGCTGCCATCCATGATGGGCACCTCGGGCGCGCTCACATCGACATAGGCATTATCGATACCCAAACCGGCGAAGGCCGACAGCAGATGCTCCACGGTTGAGATGCGCACGCCGTCCTTGATCAGGGTAGTGGAGAGGCGAGTATCGCCGACATTCAGGGGGCAGGCCGGGATATCGACCGGCTTGTCGAGATCGGTACGGCGGAAGACGATGCCCGTATCGGGAGCGGCGGGGCGCAGGGTCAAATAGACCTTATCACCCGTGTGCAGGCCTACGCCGGTGGCGCGGATGACGTTCTTGAGCGTGCGTTGCCTGATCATCGCCCTGATTCCCCCTTTGTGCCTGTTGCTTTGGTGAATGTACAGCCTGGGACAAGCCCGCTAGCTGCCCGCCGACCTGGTGTCGGTCATTAACCTCTTGGGATATCGTTGGTTTTTGCTCCAAGGCTAATAACCGCACGCCACCCCCTTAGGGTTTTCCCGTATTTTTATCAGCAACTGAGGTTCTTTGCAAGAAAATCGATTGATTTTCTTCTAGAAGGAAACCAAGGGTATTCCCTTGCAACGGAGGACTGGAGAATTTGCTACTTAAAGCCGGCGGCCTCATGGCCACCGGCGGCTATCAGTTGCCCTGGGCGATGGGCCCAGGGTCCAGGGGCGCGCCAGGGGGCCTGGGGATCAGTCCGCCTGACGGCGCAGGAAGGCGGGAATGTCGAGATAGTCGAGATCGGGTTCCGCCTCTTGGGCCGCCGGCCGTGCCTTGCGCCCGAAGGGATCGGAATAATGGGGAGCCTTGGGGGCGGGCCTGTCCTTGGCCACCAGATGGATGCGTGGGGGTTCGGCCCGCGCCGTCGTGCTTGCCCGACCGCGGTTGCCACCGAGGCCGGTGGCCACCACGGTCACCCGCATCTCGCCTTCCAGGTCTGGCTCGATGACGGTGCCCACCACCACGGTGGCGTCCTCGTCGGCGAAGTCGCGCACCGTGTTGCCAACCTCGTCGAACTCGCCGATGGTCAGGTCCATGCCGGCGGTAATATTCACCAGGATGCCCTTGGCGCCGGAGAGGTCGATATCACCCAGGAGGGGGCTGTTGATGGCCGCCATCGCCGCCTCGCGCGCACGGTTCTCGCCACTGGCGGCGCCCATGCCCATCATGGCCTCGCCCATCTCGGCCATGACAGCCTTGACGTCGGCGAAATCCACATTGATGAGGCCGTGGCGGGTGATGAGTTCGGCGACGCCTCGGGTGGCGTTGAGCAAGATGTCGTTGGCGGCCTTGAAGGCATTGAGGAGGCTCATCTCCTTGCCAAGAACCGCCAGCAGTTTCTCATTGGGGATGGTGATGAGGGAATCGACCTGGCTGGCAAGGGCTTCGATACCCTCCTCGGCCACCTTCATGCGCTTGCCCCCCTCAAAGGGGAAGGGCTTGGTCACCACCGCCACCGTCAGGATGCCGAGTTCCTTGGCCACCTCGGCGACCACGGGGGCGGCACCTGTACCCGTACCGCCGCCCATGCCAGCGGTGATGAAGACCATATCGGCCCCTTCCAGGGCATCCCGAATGCGGTCGCGGTCCTCCTCCGCGGCCTGGCGGCCCACGCTTGGATTGGCGCCGGCACCGAGACCCTTGGTGATTGCCGCCCCCAGTTGCAATATGGTCTTGACGGTGGAATGCTTCAGTGCCTGGGCATC
>JBFZDM010000411.1:0-4068 GCA_041307365.1 Chromatiaceae bacterium
GTCAGGTCCTCCGGGCCCAGGGCCGGGATGCCCCAGGCCACGGCCTCCAGATCATTCAGCAGGCAAACCGGGGCCCAGCCGAATTCCGCCCTGAGGCGGCCCTGGTCGATGACCCAGGGCAAATTGGTGATCTGGCTCTGGCCGGCGTGAACCGGACCGGCCACGGCAAAGGCGGCACTGGCGGGGACAGCGCCCGTTTCCACCAGGTAATGGCGGACCAGGTCTTCGAGGGAGGCAAAGGCTCCGCTGGGCAGGCGCCGCTCCTGGTCCAGACGGAGGTATCCCTCTTGCCCCCCCGTTGCCAAGGCCAGGACTGTCTTGGTCCCCCCCACGTCACCCACCAGCACGCCCATGGCCAAGCTCCCCCAAGCAAATCAGGGCCGCAGCAGGCGGCCCGTAAGGCCATCGCGGATACTGGAACATTGGGTCCGGCCACCGCAGGGGCCGGCCAGCAGATAATCCGCCGCCCCGCCCAGACGAAGCCTAACCTCCAGAGCGGTGCGCGCCGGCGGGCGGGTAGCCCGATTGGCGCTGGTGGAGACAAGGGCCCGGCCCGCCGCACGGCACAGGGCCGCCGCCAGGGGGTGGGCGGTGACCCGTACCGCCAGGGTCGAGTGTTGGCCCCTCAGCCAGGGCGGAGTTTGCGGACGCGCCGGCAAGAGCCAGGTGAAGGGGCCGGGCCAGGTCGCCAGGATGGCCTCCATGCGCTCAGGCTCCAGGAATTCTACAAAGGGTTCGAGCTGGTCGACAGCGGCGGCAATGATAATCAGGCCCTTGGACTCGGGACGCTGCTTCATGGTCAGGATGCGCTGGGTCGCCTCGCCGTTCCAGGGATCGCTGCCCAGGCCATAAACGGCCTCGGTGGGATAGGCGACCACGCCGCCGGCCGCGATCCAATGGGCCGCCAGGCGTAGCCGGTGCCTCAGGCCACCATCCAGATGGCCCGAGATATCAGGCGCCGGCATCATCGTCACCCACCGTTCGCTGGGGCAGGGCCTGATCGTCCAGGGGTTCGCTGTGCTGACACTCCTTCTGGGGACAAACAATCTCGGCGCCCTTGCTCTTGGTGACCTTGATGGTGAGGATGGGCCAGCCGCAACGGGGACAGGGTCCGACCAGGGGCTCGTTCCAGGTGGCGTAATCGCACTTGGGGTAGGTGGAGCAAGAATAGAAGACCTTGCCTCGCCGGGATTTCTTCTTGAGAAGGGTACCCTTGCCGCATTGGGGACAGGTCACCCCCGTGTCCTCGGGCCGCTCCATGGGCTCGATGTGGCGGCATTTGGGATAACCGGTGCAGCCGACGAACTTGCCGAATTTGCCGCGCTTGACCTGAAGGGCGGAACCGCATGCCGGGCAGGTGCGGCCCTCGATGATCTCAGGCGCGGCCTGCTCCTGATCCTTGCCCTCCCCCAAGTCACGGGTGTAATCGCATTCCGGATATTTGGTGCAGCCGATGAAACGGCCATGACGGCCCAGGCGGATGGAGAGTGGCGCGCCGCACTGGGGGCAGGCCTCGTCCATGGCCTCCTGGGTCACGTCGCTGCGTTTGACGTGCTCCTGGATGTGATCAATGCGTTCCTTGAAGGGCCGCCAGAAGTTTTCCAGGAGGGGCACCCAGTCCTCCTCGCCGCGGGAGACGGCATCCAGCTCGTCCTCCAGTCGGGCGGTGAAGTCGTAATCCACATAGGCGGTGAAGTGTTCGGTGAGGAAGCGGTTGACCACCCGCCCCACGTCGGTGGGCAGAAAGCGCTTGCTATCGAGCTGGGCGTATTCCCGCTCCTGCAGGGTCGAGATGATGCTGGCATAGGTGGAGGGCCGGCCTATGCCGTACTCCTCCAGGGCCTTGACCAGGCTCGCCTCCGTGTAGCGTGGCGGCGGTTCGGTGAAGTGTTGCTCGGGACGGATGCCCAGCAGGTCCAGGTGCTCGCCCTCCACCAGGTTGGGCAACTGGCGCTCCTCGTCGTCGTCCGCCTCCCGGGCGTCGTCCCGCCCCTCCAGATAGACACGCATAAAGCCCGGCGAGGCGACATGGGAACCGGTGGCGCGGAAGATATTGCCCGGCCCCGCCCCCAGGTCCACGGCGACCTGATCAATGATGGCCTGTTCCATCTGACAAGCCAGGGTGCGCTTCCAGATCAGTTCGTAAAGACGTCCCTGTTCGCGGGTGAGGTGGGCCAGGATCTCCGCCGGCAGGCGGCGAATGGAGGTGGGGCGGATGGCCTCGTGGGCCTCCTGGGCGTTCTTGGCCTTGGTCTTGTAGAGGCGGGGCCGGGGTGGCAGGTGATCCACCCCATAGCGTTCGGCCACAAAGCCCCGGATCTCGTCCAGGGCCTCCTGGGCCAGATTGACCGAATCGGTACGCATGTAGGAGATGAGACCGACGGCGCCACCGCCGATATCCACCCCCTCGTAGAGCTGCTGGGCTACGCGCATGGTGCGCTGGGTAGTAAAGCCAAGCTTGCGCGCCGCCTCCTGTTGCAGAGTGGAGGTGATGAAGGGCGGCGCCGGATTACGTTTGCGCTGCTTACGCTCGATGCGATCGACGCTGAGATGGCCGCCCGCGGCCGCGATCAGGCCCAACTCGACCTCGCGGGCGCGGGTCTCGTCGCCAATGGTGAACTGTTCTATCTTGCCGCCCTCGAACTGGATCAGCCGGGCATCGAAGCCCTTGCCCTCCTTCGCCGTATCGGCGGCGATGGTCCAGTATTCGCGGGTCTTGAAGGCCTCGATCTCCAGCTCGCGCTCGACGATCAGGCGCAGGGCCGGGCTCTGCACCCGCCCCGCCGAGAGCCCGCGCCGCACCTTTTTCCAGAGCAGTGGCGAGAGGTTGAAGCCCACCAGATAGTCCAGGGCCCGCCGCGCTTGCTGAGCGTTGACCAGATCCGTCGAGAGTTCCCGGGGATGGGCCACCGCCTCCTGGACGGCGCGCTTGGTGATCTCGTTGAAAACCACCCGGTAAACCGGCCGCTGGCCGAGCTGGCGGCGTTTTTTGAGCAACTCGAAAAGGTGCCAAGAGATGGCCTCGCCTTCACGGTCCGGGTCCGTTGCCAGGAAGAGGGCCTCGCACTCCTTGAGCTTGCGGGCAATGGTCTGGACGTGCTTCTCATTGCGCTCGATGACCTGATACTGCATGGCGAAGCCATGGTCGGGGTCCACCGCCCCCTCCTTGGGTACCAGATCGCGGACATGACCGTAGGAGGCCACCACGTCAAAATCCGGGCCCAGATACTTTTTGATGGTTTTGGCCTTGGCAGGCGATTCGACGACGACCAGATTCATACGGTGGCGAACATCCGGAAACTGTTAGGGGTTACTGATTCGCCCATACCGAAGCTGGAGCAGAGTCACTGGAGAGGGGCCTGCCCCCTTCAGTAGGCCTCAGGGCCAAATCGGCAAAATCGAATCAAAAGGTACCGACCCGGCGGGAGTCGAGGCCAAGGGCCCTAAACTCGCGCCAAGCGCCTAGCAAAAACGATTCCCCGGCATGGCGTCAAGGGGAAGATCAAAAAGGGCGGGTTTTTGCACGCAAGGAGTCGGTGTCCCGTGTGTCGCCTGCTTCACGTAGCCGGTGTTCGGATCCTCATTAAGCGACCATGAGGGTGGAAAAACATGTTTCAGTTTTCGCCAGTTCCGAAAAAGACAATTATCATCAAAGCTATATTCGATATTGGCGGGTCTGCCCCTGGTTAGGGTAAGGGCTATTGCGCTGCCGAACCCCGTCCGCCCACTCGGCAATAGCGCCCGCCGGGGCAGGCGGCGATATGGCCATCCAGTTCCAGCAGGAGGAGCATGGACGAGATGTCGTTCGCCGGCAAGCCGGTACGCTGGATGAGGAGATCGGCGGGGACCGGATCCTGCCCCATGGCGTCGAGCAGGCGGCGGTAGTCGTCGTCTAGAGGGTTCGTGCTTCCGACTTCGCCGGCCCAGGCCCCCGTGCTGACAGGGGGCGCCAGTGGCAACTCCGGACGCAGGAAGATGCCCAGCAGGGGGGCCAGTTCCTCCAGAATATCGTCCGCCGTCTCTACCAGTTTGGCGCCCTGCTTGATGAGGGCATGGCAACCGCGGGCC
>JBFZDM010000224.1:0-3805 GCA_041307365.1 Chromatiaceae bacterium
CTTTTTTCGCGACGCTTATGACTTCCTTGTGCTGCGGGCGGAATGTGGCGAGGCGGAGCCGGAATTGGTGGACTGGTGGACCCATTTCCATGGCGCTAACGGGGAAGATACTGCTGGCATGACGACGGAGGCCGGGAAGCGGCGGCGTTCCCGACGCCGACGGCGTCCCGTGCCGGGCGAGGAAGCGGCGGCGGTCGCGGAGGCCAAGGCCCCCGGGAGCACGGATGCCGGCTGACCCGGGGGCCCTGGCCTACATTGGCGTCGGCAGCAACCTGGATGGGCCGGAGGGGCAGGTCCGGTTGGCCATCGCCGAGTTGGGTCTGCTCCCGGCAAGCCGGCTTCTGGCTGTTTCGCCCCTCTATCTAACATCGCCCCTGGGACCGGTGGACCAGCCGGATTTCGTCAATGCTGTCGCTGTCCTGGCGACTCGCCTCGTGCCCAGGGCCCTGCTGGCGGCCTTACAGGGGATTGAGCAAGTCCATGGCCGGCGGCCGGGCGGGCGGCGCTGGGGGCCCAGGCCCCTGGATCTGGATATCCTGCTCCTTGGGGAGGCCCTCATCGAGGAGCCGGGCTTGAAGGTGCCCCATCCGGAGATGGCCTACCGGGCCTTCGTCCTGGTCCCCCTGGCGGACATAGCCCCAGCTGAGTTGCATATTCCTGGTCTGGGGGCCTTGGCGGACCTGTTGGCCGCCTGTCCCAGGGATGGCATCCGGCCTCTCGAGGCGCCGCCGGCTTGTGAGGACCCGGCTTCGCTGGCAGAATCTCCGCTCAGTCGGCGTCAGGGCCGGCCCCTGGACAGGATCCCATCCGCCGCCATTCATTGAGAGCGAGTCCCATGACCCCCAAGCCAGTCACCGTCTCGACCCTGGTCGCCATGAAGGAACGAGGGGAGCGCATCGTTTCCCTGACCTGCTATGACGCCAGCTTTTGCCGTCTGCTTGAAGCGGCGGGGGTGGACATTCTGCTGGTGGGGGACTCCCTTGGCATGGTGGTCCAGGGCTGGGAGACCACCCTGCCCGTGACCCTGGACGACATGGTCTATCACAGCGCCTGTGTGGCCCGCGCTCGCCGGCGCGGCTTGCTGGTAGTGGACTTGCCTTTTCTGACCTACGCCACCCCGGAGCAGGCCCTGACCAGCGCCGGTCGCCTGATGCGGGAGGGTGGGGCCCAGATGGTCAAGCTGGAGGGGGGTGCTCACCTGCTGGAAACGGTTCGCCGTCTGACGGTCCATGGGGTGCCGGTCTGCGCCCATCTCGGGCTCCTGCCCCAATCCATTCACCGCCTGGGGGGCTACCGTTACCAGGGCCGTGATCCGGCGGCGGGACTGGTCATCCTGGAGGACGCCGTGGCCTTGCAGGAGGCCGGTGCCAGCCTCCTGGTCCTGGAATGCGTGCCGGCGAACCTGGCGCGGGAGATAGTCTGCGCCCTGAGGATCCCCGTCATTGGCATCGGCGCCGGCAATGGCTGCGACGGCCAGGTCCTGGTCCTCCACGACATGCTGGGCCTGAACTCGGAGCGAGCGCCGCGCTTCAGCAAGGACTTCGTGGCTGGCCATGATGGCCTGGCCGCCGGGATAGCGGCCTATGTCGAGGCGGTGAGGGCCGGTGCCTTTCCTGGCCCCGAACAAACCCCCTATTAACTACCCCGCCAATACCTCGCCAAGGCCCATGTCCCTGGAATTCATCGATCGGATCCCCCTCCTGCGCGAGCGCGTCGCCGCCTGGCATCGCAACCGCGAGAGGGTCGGTTTGGTGCCTACCATGGGCAATCTTCACCAGGGCCATCTGGCCCTGGCGAGGGAGGCGCGCCAACAGGCGGACCGGGTGGTGGTGAGCATCTTTGTCAATCCCCTCCAGTTTGGGCCCAAGGAGGATTTCACCGCCTATCCCCGCACGCTGGAGCAAGACCGTGTCCTGCTGGCAAGCGCGGGAGCCGACCTCCTCTTCGCCCCCTCGGTCGAGGCCGTCTATCCCCGCGGCCAGGTGGAGCAGACGCGGGTGGAGGTGCCCGGCATTTCCGACATCCTTTGTGGTGCCAGCAGGCCTGGCCATTTCACTGGCGTCGCCACTGTGGTCTGCAAGCTTTTCAATATGGTCCAGCCGGATCTGGCCCTGTTCGGCGAGAAGGACTTTCAGCAGCTCCTGGTGATCCGCCGCATGACCGAGGATCTGAGCTTGCCGGTGGATATCCAGGGCTTGGCCACGGTCCGGGAACCGGATGGTCTGGCCATGAGTTCCCGCAATGGCTACCTGACGGCGGAGGAGCGCGGGCGGGCGCCGGCCCTCTACCAGAGCCTGGTTCGCGCCAGTGAGCGGCTTTGCGATGGCCTTGACGGCGCCGAGGTGGAGCGTCTGGCGGGCGAGGAAGTCGCCGACGCCGGCCTGGAGCCGGATTATATCAGCGTGCGCCGGGCCCTGGACCTGGGCCCGCCGGGCCCGGAGGATCGCGACTTGGTCGTGTTGGCGGCCGCCCGCCTGGGGCGGGCGCGTCTGATCGACAATTTACGGGTCGTCCGTAAATTGTCTTGAAATTAGCCGAATCCAGGGTAACTGATTGATTCTGAAATATGGTTTACGGTGCCCCGAAAATAGGGATATGATCTGGCGACCCATGAACAGGTATTCATGGCGGTCCGGAAACCTGATGCCCGCGGCAGGGGCGGTGCTGGCTAACGAGAATCACCCCTGGTATTCGCGTTCAAGCCCGCGTTCAAGCCCGCATTGAGTCGGCGCACGGGACGCGCTAATCTTGCGCCCCTTCCGGCGGGTGAGGGGTCTCCCCTCCGGCTAATGCTGCGCCGCAGCAGAAAATTTGGGCAATGCTTTGCCTTTTGAAATAAAATGCACCCAGCCGATTACCTATGCTCCGGATCCGGGTCCGACAGAGGGTTTCCCACATGCAACTGACATTGCTCAAGTGCAAGCTCCATCGAGCATGCGTCACGCATGCCGAGCTCGACTACGAGGGTTCCTGCGCCATCGACGAACATCTGATGGTCTTGGCGGGGATTCGCGAGTACGAACAGATCCAAATCTACAACGTCACCAACGGGGAGCGTTTCACCACCTATGCCATCCGCGCCGAGGGTGGTTCCCGCGTCATCTCGGTGAATGGCGCCGCCGCCCATAAGGCCTCGCCCGGTGACCGGGTCATCATCTGCGCCTACGCCGCCATGGACGCCGCCGAGGCCAATGCCTTCAGCCCCAGCCTGGTCTATCTGGACGAAAGGAATCGCGTGATCCGTACCGGTGACGCCATTCCAGCACAGGCGGCCTGATTCACCCGACACCTCTTTCCGATTGTATTTCCGCCATGGCCCTAGGGTCTTGGCCCGACCGTTTCCGCCGATGGCGGTCAAGTGCCACCAACGCCTAACACTTGGCTAGTCCAGAATACCCATCTTGCGATCCACCGCCGCCATCGCCAGAAAATTCGCCTCCGCGAAAACCCGGCCAACAAGCCATCCTGATCCTTCTTTATAACTCGTGGATGAGAGGATTGAAACGATAATGAAAAAAGCCATCAAGGTCACCATCACCGGCGCCGCCGGTAACATCGGCTACGCCCTGGCCTTCCGTGTCGCCGCCGGCGAGATGTTCGGCCCCGATCAGCCCGTCATCTTGCGACTGATGGAGCTTCCCATGACCATGGGGCCACTCGGCGGTGTCGGCATGGAGATGGAGGACTGCGCCTTCCCTCTGGTACATGACGTCGTGCTGACGGACGACCCGAAGATCGGTTTTCGTGATACGAACTATGCCATCCTGGTCGGTGCCAAGCCGCGCACCAAGGGCATGGAACGTAA
>JBFZDM010000028.1:0-2518 GCA_041307365.1 Chromatiaceae bacterium
GTTCCCAGCAATAGCTGCATCCTGCTCGACTCGCGCGAGGAGGCCCTGGCCTATCCCCAGGGGGCCATTCGCCTGGCCTTCTGCCCGAGCTGCGGCTTCATCTCCAACCTGGCCTTTGAGCCCCGCCTGACGGAATACTCGGGTCGCTACGAGGAGACCCAGGGCTTTTCCTCTACCTTCAACCGTTTCCACCGCGCGCTTGCCGAGCGGCTCATCGAGCGCTTTGACCTGCGCGGCAAGGACCTCATCGAGATTGGCTGCGGCAAGGGCGAGTTCCTGATGCTGCTGTGTGAGCTGGGCGGCAACCGCGGCATCGGCTTCGACCCCGGCGTCCAGGTGGCCCGCATCCAGGGCCCGGCGGCGGAGCGGGTGCGTTTCATCGCCGACTTCTATGCCGAGCGTTACGCCGAGGTCCAGGGGGATTTCATCGCCTGCAAGATGACCCTGGAGCATATCCACCCCGTGGGCGACTTCATCGCCCAGGTCCGCCGCGCCATCGGCGATCGCCTCGGCACCCCGGTCTTCTTCCAGATCCCCGAGGCCACCCGTATCTTGCGCGATTGCGCCTTCGAGGATATCTATTACGAGCATTGCTCCTATTTTACGCCGGGCTCCCTGGCCCGCCTGTTTCGCGCCCAGGGTTTCGAGGTGCTGAGCCTGGCGACCGAATACGAGGGGCAGTATCTGACCATCGAGGCCCGCGCCGCGCCAGTGCCGGTGACCCAGGCCCCCCTGGCGGTGGAAGAGGACATCGGGGCCGTTGCCGAGCTGGTGGCGAGCTTCCCCGTCCGCTTCGCGGCCAAGCGCCGGCAATGGGCGGAGCGACTGGATCAATATGCCAGGGAGGGGCGCCGGGTGGTGCTGTGGGGTGCGGGCTCCAAGGCCGCCGCCTTCCTCTCGACCCTGGATACCCAGGGGGTGGTGAGCCACGGCGTGGATATCAACCCTTACCGCCAGGGCCACTTCCTCCCCGGCAGCGGCCTGCCCATCGTCGCCCCCGCCTTTCTGGCGGACTATCGGCCGGATGTCGTCATCGTCATGAATCCCGTCTATCGTGAGGAGATCGCCCGTGACCTGGCGGCCATGGGACTGGCGCCAGATCTGCCGATGCTTTGAGGCGGGATGCTCGCCCCGCGAGCCGGGGCGGCGACTGCTATGGGTTGTTGGCAGGTGACGGTGGCGGCAAGGCACCACCGTCAGCTCTCAGAATCTATGCATCATCCCCATGGAAAAGCCGTACCAGTCCGCGTCATCCTTGTCATCGTCCACCGCCGTGTAGAGGGCGTAAATCTTGGTACGCCGGCTGAAGTTGTGATCCAGGCCGATGGCCCAGGTCTGCTTGTCCTCCTGGTTGCCCATGCCGACCAGGCGATCACCGAAGTTCTCCGCCAGCTTGCCGGCGCTACAGGTGTACTGGTAGCCAATGTTCCAGGGGTCGGCGCAGGCATCGAGGTCGGCGACACCGTACATGGCCTTGATCATGTTGTTGCCGAAGGTATAACCGGCTTGCACTTGCCATAGCTGGGCATCCGCCAGCACCGGCATACCGCGGATGTTCTCCCGTGATTCGTAGATGCCCGTGACGCTAAAGCCATGCCAATCCAATAGGCCCGCGCCGAGGCGCCACTTGGTCTCGTTGTCGGCGAAGCGGCCATGGACCATGTCGATGGCGCCATCCTGGCTGGCCCAGAGTTCGCTGCCCAGGAATTCGTAGGCGGCGGAGGCGTAAAAGGGCCCCTGCTGGTAGATGAGGGCGGTGGACCAGCCATTGGCGAGACCGTCCGCTTCGGGATTAGGAACGCCGTCGATGGTAGCTCCACCTCCTGGGATGGTGGCGGCGAGCAGCTTGAGGCCCCAGAGGCTGGGGCTAACGTAAAGGATGCTGTTGTCGGCGCGAATGTCGTTGAAGCCGACCGTGTAGCGATAATCGGCCAGGGTGTCGTGAAAGAGGTCCAGGGGCAGGGTGGACAACTTGGTGGGGGTGTCGTGGCGCCCGAGGAGGAGGCTGCCCCAGGCGCTGCTGGTCAGGCCGATGAAGCTGTTGCGCAGGTAGATGCCGCCGGGATCGCCATTGGCGAAGTCGTCATCGGTGTTGGCCAGGGGGATGCCCAGTTCCACCTGATAGATGGCCTTGAGGCCACCGCCCAGTGCCTCCGAGCCCCGGACGCCGATACGGCTGCCGCGATCGGTGGCATTGAGGTCCCAGCCACGAAAGGCTTGCCCCGGCAGGAGGGCCTTGTCGACGGCAGCCAGGATCTGCTGTTGAACGGCGGGTTCCAGGCTGTCGAAGGGGATGGTGCCATAAAGGAGGTCTCCCACTACCGTGTCCAGGTCCCGTGGTGGCGGCAGGGCGGCCTCGTAGCCAGCGTCATGAAGGATCTGATTGGCTTCGTCGATGAAGGAGAGGACATCGTAAGCTGGCCCGCCGATGGCGGGGCGGGCCCAGCCGGCGGAGGGGTCCACATCCAGGTAATCGATGGAAACATTGGCCTGGCCGTACACCCTGGCCTCCGCCAGA
>JBFZDM010000437.1:0-6955 GCA_041307365.1 Chromatiaceae bacterium
GATCGTCCTTGGCATCCACGCCCAAGCGTCCATTGATGGTGCTGATGGCCAGGCCCTCCGTCGCGAAAATGCTGTCCGCGCCAATGAGATCGAAGATGCCGTTACGGTTGGACGCTCGGACGCTGGGCGCAATTTTACCCGTCACTGCGCTCTGGCTCAGCCTCCTGGTGACTTTTCGGAGGGGACTCAAGCATAGGTTAACCGTTTGGAACCTTATATTGACTTGACCAAGATCAAATCAGATTTTCACGCTATTAGTAATATTCAAATCCGAGGCGCGCCGCTCACTTTGTCCATTTGGAAGAATTTCCTTCAAGTTAGAATCCGAATATTTAAGGCGCGCCACCCCAGAATCCATCCAATAAAGAGGAGTTTTTCGTGCGTAACAAGCTGCTTTATGTCTTGATCGCGGCCGGGAGTTTGCTGTGCGGCGCAGCCTTGGCCTCGGATAATCCCGCCCCCAAGGGCGCGGACAAAGCCAAAGAGAAGTTTAACGGCCTGGCCGAGACCTGTAACAACTGCCACGGCGTCGATGGCGTGAGCGCCGGCCAATCCATGCCCTCCATCGCCGGCCAGCCGGAAAACTATCTCAAGATGGTGATGACCGAGTGGAAGAGCGGCGAGCGCTTCTCCACCACCATGGGCCGCCTTCTGAAAGGCTACAGCGACGAGGAGATCGCCGGCTTGGCCAAGTACTACGCCGCCAAGCCCTGGGTCCCGGTGGCGCAGGAGCTGAACGCCAAGCAGGTGAAGAACGGCGGCTTCGCGATGGAGCGCTGCTCCAAATGTCACGGCGATACTGGGAGCGAGCCAGATGACGACGAGACCCCCTACTTGCACGGCCAGTGGGCCAAGTTCCTGGCGCTGGAGATGGCGAAGTACCGCGATCCCGCGGTGAATCTGCCCCACGAAAAGATGCGCAAGAACATCACCAAGCTGGAAGAGGACGAGTTCACCGATCTGCCTGCGTTCCTTGCCGCCCAAAAGAAATAATCCTCCCACCAGAGACAGATACGGGATACCGAACATGAGCGTCATCGACCGTCGCGGTTTCATCAAACTCCTGGCCGCCGCGCCCCTGGCCTCCATCCTCACCGTGCCCAACACCACCCACGCCAGTGGCAAAAAGCGGGTGGTGGTGGTGGTGGGCGGCGGCTTCGGTGGGGCCACCGCCGCCAAGTACATCAAGCGGATGGACTCCAAGATCAAGGTTACCCTGATCGAGCCCAACGCCACCTATGTCTCCTGCCCCCTCTCCAACGAGGTGCTCTCCGGCCACCGCACCATCGAGACCCTGCAAACGGGGTATGACGGGCTGAAGAAGGGGGGGGTGGAGATCCTGCAAGACCTGGTCACCGGCATCGACCCGGCGAAGAAAAAGGTCGCCACCCAGGGCGGCAAGTCCTTGGGCTACGACGCTCTGGTGGTCGCCCCCGGCATCGAGTTCGACTACGCCTCGGTGGAGGGCTACTCCGCCGAGGTCGCCAAGGAGATTCCCCATGCCTACAAGGCCGGCGAGCAGACCCTGCTCCTCAAGCAGCAGTTAGAGGCGATGCCCGATGGCGGCGTCTTCGTCATCGCCGTGCCCAAGGGCCCCTTCCGCTGCCCCCCCGGACCCTACGAGCGTGCCGCCCAGGTCGCCTACTACTGCAAGCACCACGGCAAGGCCAAGTCCAAGATCCTGATCCTCGACACCAACGACGCCTTCGCCAAGAAGCCGCTCTTCGAGCAGGCCTGGCAGACCCTCTACCCCGACATGATCGAGTGGGTCCCAGGCGCCTCCGACGGCAAGGTGGTGCGCATCGACCCCAAGACCCGCACCGCCTACACCGAACTGGGCGAACACCAGGCCGCCGTGCTCAACGTCATCCCGGCCCAACATGCCGGCGCCATCGCCAAGACCGCTGGGCTCGCCAACGACAAGGGGTGGTGCGAGGTGGAGCCGATGACCATGCAGTCCAAGGCACAGAAGGGCATCTACGTGATTGGCGACGCCTGCGTGGGCGGCCAACTCCCCGAGTTCCCTTTCCCGAAGTCGGCCCACATGGCCATGACCCAGGCCAAGGTGGCCGCTGGGGCCATCGTTGCCGGTTTCCACGGCCTGGCCGCGCCGGAGCCCTTTTACGTCAACACCTGCTACAGCCTGGCCGCGCCCGACTACGGCTTCTCCGTGGTGCAGGTCTACCGGGTGACCGACAACCAGTTCGTCTACGTCAAGGAGGCGGGCGGCGTCTCGCCGGTGGACGCCCTGCCCATCCAGCGCAAGCTGGAGGCCGAGTACGCGGACGGCTGGTTTCGCAATGTGATGGCCGACGCCTTCGGCTAGATTCGAGCAACCACGACCACGGGAGGATGAATGGGAAAGAGACGCCAAGACATCCGACAACAAGCCAAAACTAAGGCCCGCTAGCGGGCCTTCAAATATAAAGCAAAGATGGAGAGGGAGTTTATGATATCGATCACCTGCCGCGCCGGTCTGGCAGCCGCCCTGGCGCTTTCGCTCATCGGTCTCGGGGCGCAGGCCGCCGAGAAATACGAAGGTCCGCTCAAACCCGAGGCCCCGGAGGAGAAACCGGCGCCACTCAAGCCGGTGGACGAAAAGAAGTGCTACTCCTGCCACGAGAACATCGAGGAGTTCCACATCACGGGGCGCCACGCCACGGTCAACTGCGTGCAGTGCCATGACGCCGCCGCCCACCTCAAGACCGCCGAGGAGAAGAGCATGGGCGACCGGCCGATCACCCGGGTCGACCATGCCGCCTGCTCCACCTGCCACAAGGCGCAGTACAACTCCTTCGTCGAGGTCAACCTGGCCTCCAAGGCGCGCGTCGAAAAGGCCAGCTACAAGAGCCGCTCCCCGCTCTTCGACAAGCTGATCGCCGGCCACGGCTTCGCCAAGGAGCACGCCGAGCCGCGCAGCCACGTCTTCATGCTGGTGGACCACTACATCGTGGACCGCGCCTATGGCGGGCGCTTCCAGTTGAAGGACTGGACCAAGATCAGCGACGGCCGCGGCGCGGCTCAGGGGGCCTGGACCGTCCTCACCGACAAGGAGCCCGGCACCTCCGACCAGAAGGTCTTCCTGCCCCAGACGGCCACCGCCGCCAACCCGGTGTGCCTCAACTGCAAGACCATGGACCACATCCTCGACTGGGCCTACATGGGCGACGAGAACCCCAAGGCCAAGTGGGCGCGC
This sequence comes from Chromatiaceae bacterium, assembly GCA_041307365.1. Classification (GTDB taxonomy): domain Bacteria; phylum Pseudomonadota; class Gammaproteobacteria; order Chromatiales; family Chromatiaceae; genus M0108. Next base: position 3,197 of record JBFZDM010000437.1, read on the forward strand.
ACCTCCAAGGTGGTGGACTTCGCCCGGGAACTGGACCACGGCCTGAACTGCTTCATGTGCCACGACCCGCACTCCGCCGCCCCTCGCGTGGTGCGTGACGGCCTGATCGAGGCGGTGGTGGATCGCGGCATGGGCACCTATCCCTACGACGCCGAGAAGAGCAAGCAGATCACCATGACTAAGGTGAACTTCCAGCGCGATGGCCAGGATTTCCGTTCCATCGGTCTGCTCAGCCAGCCCGACTCCAACCTGATGTGCGCCCAGTGCCATGTGGAGTACAACTGCAACCCCGGCTTCACCGCCTCCACCGGCAAGAAGGACGTGGAGATGACCGATCGCCGTACCAACCACTTCTTCTGGCAGAACGTGCTCGACTACACGGCCGCGGCGGACAAGATCGACTTCCGCGACTTCAAGCACGCCACCACCGGCGCCCTGCTCTCCAAGCTCCAGCACCCGGAGACCGAGACAACCTGGGGCTCCAAGCACGAGCGGGCGGGGGTGGAGTGCAAGCACTGCCACATGCCGAAGATGGAGGCCCCGGACGGCCAGTCCTTCACCTGGCACGGCCAGCGCAGCGCCCGCCTGATGAAGCATGACACCTGCGTCGCCTGCCACAAGGACTGGACCGAGGAAGAGGCCGAATACCAGATCGACGCCATCCAGGAGTACATCCGCGGCAAGATCACCAAGGCCGAGTTCTGGCTCTCCACCTTCATCGACACCTACGCCCTCGCCAAGCGCTCCGGCGTCAGCGAAGACCTGCTGAAGGAGGCCCGCATCGCCCACGACCAGGCCCACACCTTATGGGAGTGGTGGACCGCTGAGAACTCCGATGGCTTCCACAACCCCGACCAGGCGCGTGAGTCGCTGGCCCGCTCCATCGACCTGACCCAGGGGGCGATCAAGAAGCTCCGCGAGGCGATGGACCCGTCCCTTGCGCAGGCCGCTGTCCCGGCGGCGGCTCCGGCTGCGGACAAGAAGAAGTAGGCCCCGAGCCTTGAACGAACCCCGGCCGGGGCGACCCGCGCCGGGGTTATTCTTGCCCTGCTCAGCCCGCCCCACTAGACTCACCCCATGATCACCTACGATGAAGCCAAGCGGCAGTTGAACCTGTCGAACCACGGGCTGGACTTCATCGGCTGCGAGGCGATCCTGGACGGACCGGTACTGGCCGAGGAGGACAACCGCCTTCCCTACGGTGAACAACGCATCAACCTGATCGGATTTCTACGCGGATCGGTCGTCTTCATGACCTGCACCGAACGCGACGGCGCACTTCACATCATCAGCCTACGCAAGGCCACCAGCCATGAAATCACGCGCTTTGCCCGCCGGCTTTCCCGCCAATCCTGAAGAGTGGCAACGTCTGATCGACGCCGCGCCTGACCGCGTGGTCGATCCCGAATGCCCCTACGATCCAAACGATCCACGGGCGGTTGAGGCGTACTGGAAGGATGCCGTGCAAGTCGACGGGGGCGGCCCCGCCGCTGTACGCGAGGCGCTAGCGCAACGCGCCGCGGCCCGCCCGCCCGTGGACGATCCATCCTACAACACCGTGGTGCTCGATCCCGACTTGGTGCCCGCCTTCAAGCGATATGGCGCCGGGTGGCAAGCGCGCGTCAATTCCGTCTTGCGCGAGTGGCTCAAGGCCCATCCGGCGGCGTGATTCCATTGAATAACCAACAAACTGCCTTCCGGTTCTCTGTGTTCTCTGGATGTTCCTCTGCGCCCTCTGCGTTATGTATTTCGGGTGCAGGTCCACGCTCGGGCGGTAATGGAATGTTCGGAAATCGCCTTTAAGCCCTGAATTCGTCTTCCGCATGATCCCCGAACTCGGCCACCTCGCCCTCATCCTCGCCCTGCTCCTGGCCCTGATCCAGGGCACTGTTCCGCTATGGGGCGCGAGCCGCGGCGACGCCTCCCTGATGGCCCTGGCGCGGCCCACCGCCGCGGGGCAGATGTTCTTTGCCGCCCTCGCCTTCGGCTGTCTGGCCTACGCCTTCCTGACCAATGATTTCTCGGTCAAGAACGTAGCCCACAACTCCTTTTCCCAGCTCCCGCTGGTCTACCGCTTCACCGCCACCTGGGGTTCCCATGAGGGCTCGCTGCTCCTCTGGGTCTTGATCCTCGCCTTCTGGGGCGGGGCGGTGGCCCTGCTGTCGCGCCGCCTCCCTCTGGAGATCGCGGCCCGCGTTCTGGGCGTGATGGGGCTCGTCGGCGCGGGGTTGCTCTCGTTCCTGCTCTTTACGTCGAATCCCCTCGTCCGCCTCTTCCCGGTCCCGGAGGACGGCGCGGACCTGAATCCCTTGCTGCAAGACCCCGGCATGGTCCTGCATCCCCCCGTGCTCTACATGGGCTACGTCGGCTTTTCCGTCGCCTTCTCCTTCGCCCTCGCCGCGCTCCTCTCGGGCCGCATCGACGCCGCCTGGGCGCGCTGGGCGCGGCCCTGGACCACCGTCGCCTGGATGTTCCTCACCCTCGGCATCGCGCTGGGGAGCTGGTGGGCCTACTACGAACTGGGCTGGGGCGGCTGGTGGTTCTGGGACCCCACGGAGAATGCCTCGCTCATGCCCTGGCTCGCCGGCACGGCGCTGATCCACTCCCTGGCGGTGACGGAGAAGCGCGGCGGCTTCAAGGGATGGACCCTGCTGCTCGCCATCGCCACCTTCTCGCTTTCCTTGCTTGGAACCTTCCTGGTGCGCTCCGGGGTGCTCTCCTCGGTCCACGCCTTCGCCACCGACCCTGGGCGCGGGCTCTACATCCTCGCCCTGCTGGGCGCGGTGATCGGCGGTAGCCTCTTCCTCTACGGCTGGCGCGCCCCGCGCCTGGGGCGTGGCGGCAACTTCGCCTGGGTCTCCCGCGAATCCCTGCTGCTCGGCAACAACGTGCTGCTGGTGGCGGCCCTTGGCTCGGTGCTGCTCGGCACCTTGTATCCGTTGGCCCTGGATGCCTTCGGGCTGGGCAAGGTCTCGGTGGGACCGCCCTATTTCAACGCCGTCTTCGTCCCGCTGATGGCCCCGGCCCTCTTCCTGGCCGGAATCGGTCCCCTGGCCCGCTGGCGTCGCGCCGAATTGCCGGACCTGGCCCGGCGGCTGCGCTGGGCCTTCGGGGTCGCCTTAGCCGCGGCGCTGGTGGTTCCCTTCATCCAGGAGACCGCCCATTTCGGGGTGGGGCTCGGGGTGTTTCTCGGCGTTTGGCTCTTCGCCGGCGCGGTGACGGGGTTCCTTGATCGAAAGGGGGAGCGCAAGGGCAGCCGGCCTCTGGCCTGGTGGGGGATGCAACTCGCCCACGTCGGGCTCGGCGTGGCCGCCATCGGCGCGACCCTGGTGAGCTACCACGCCACCGAACGGGACGTGCGCATGGCCCCCGGCGACCATGTGGAGCTGGCGGGCTACCGCTTCGTGCTGCATGGGGTCGATGCGGCGAAGGGGCCGAACTATGTGGCGGATGTGGGCCGGGTGGAGGTGACGGGGCCGCATGGCGAAACCTGGCTGCTGCACCCCGAGAAGCGCAAGTACAACGCCTCCCGCATGAGGATGACCGAGGCGGCGGTAGAGTCGGGCCTTTGGCGCGATCTCTACGTGGCCCTGGGCGAACACCTGGGGGGCGGGGCCTGGAGCGTGCGGGTCTTCCACAAGCCCTTCATCGCCTGGCTCTGGATCGGCGCCTGCCTCCTCGCCCTGGGCGGGTTGCTGGCGGCGGCGGATCGGCGGTATCGAATAAATGCATAATGCCAAGGAGACGCAAAGGGCGCAA
>JBFZDM010000438.1:0-5091 GCA_041307365.1 Chromatiaceae bacterium
ACGGCTTTGGATGATGCGGCCCTCGTGCTCGGTAATGGAGCAGAAGGTGCAGCCGCCAAAGCAGCCGCGCATGATGGCGACGGAGAAGCGGATCATCTCCCAGGCCGGGATGCGGGCGCCCTCGTAACTGTCGTGGGGCCGGCGGCTGTAGGGGAGTTCGTAGACGCCGTCCAGCTCGGCGCTGGCGAGAGGGATAGGCGGAGGGTTGAGCCAGACGTCCCGGTCGCCGTGGCCCTGGACCAGGGCGCGGGCGTTGCCCGGATTAGTCTCCAGGTGAAAGACACGCGAGGCATGGGCGTAAAGCAGGGGGTCGTCCCGCACCTGCTCGAAGGACGGCAGGCGCACGACGGCGTGGGCGCGACTGACCTGGCCCTGCCCGTGGCGAAAGGCCTGAGCTGGAACAGCCACCCTGACGCCCCTGGTATCGCCGCCCGAGTTACCCCCAGCTTCGCCTCCCAATGCAGATCCCTTTTCCCCTCCCGGCTCATCCGGCGCCCCGTCCCCAACCTTGTCCCCAGTCCCGGCGGCCGCACAGGGCGGCTCCAGATTATAGGGATCGCGGTGGGGATCCCGGTGGGGTCCCCGCTGGTGGTCGTGGAGCCTTCTGGCATCGATCTCCACCCAGCCCTCCGGCAGGCCCCGGGTCAGGAAGGAGGTGCCGCGCAGGTCGCGGATGGCCGCGATGGGCTCCCCGGCGGCCAGGCGATGGGCCAGCTCCACCAGGGCGCACTCGGCGTTGCCATACAAGAGCAGGTCCGCCTTGGCATCCATCAGGACGGAACGCCGCACCTTGTCCGACCAGTAATCGTAATGGGCGATGCGCCTCAGACTCGCCTCAATGCCACCAAGGACGATGGGCGCGTCCTTGTAGGCCTCCCGCGCCCGCTGGGCATAGACGATCACTGACCGATCAGGCCGCCGCCCGCCCTCGCCGCCGGGGCTGTAGGCATCGTCACCGCGCAGCCGCCGATCCGAGGTGTAGCGGTTGACCATGGAATCCATATTGCCGGCGGTGATGCCGAAGAAGAGGTTGGGCCGGCCCAGGCGCCGGAAATCCTCCGCCGAGTTCCAATCCGGCTGGGCCAGGATGCCGACCCGGAACCCCTGGGCCTCCAGCAGACGCCCCACGATGGCCATGCCGAAGGAAGGATGATCCACATAGGCATCCCCGGTGACGATAATGACGTCGCAAGAATCCCAGCCCAGCAGGTCCATTTCCGCCCGGGACATAGGCAGTTGCGGCGCCGTACCCAGCTTGTGGGCCCAGTGCTTGCGGTAGGAAAAGATGTCGCGGGCGGCTTGCATGGCGGGCATGGGTTATTGGCTGGGATAGCGGACGATAGTCGAAGCCGGCGGCGCCGGGCAAGCGCCGCTGTAGATGGCTGCATCCTGCTGACCACTGATAACCGACCACCCACCACCAATAACAGCCGGATAGACTTCGGCTTGCGAACCTGCTCCTAATCAGTGCGCTCTCGGATTCACACGTGAAGAAGGCCATCAATTTCGATCCGAGCGGAAATTGAGCCGCCTTCCCCCATCTCCTACTCCCGCCTAAGCGCCTCGATGGGATCGAGCCGGGCCGCGCGCCGGGCCGGGAAGTAGCCGAAAATGACGCCGACGGCGGCGGAGAAGAGAAAGGCGGTGACGACGATGCCACCATTAAAGATGAAGGGGACCTTGAGCACCCCGGCGAGGCCGATGGAGGCCCCCAGGGCGAGCAGAATGCCGAGGACCCCGCCCAGGGAGGACAGGGCCACCGCCTCGACCAGGAACTGCATCAGGACCTCCCGCTCCAGGGCGCCAATGGCGAGGCGGATGCCGATCTCCCGCGTGCGCTCGGTCACCGATACCAGCATGATGTTCATGATGCCGATGCCACCCACCAGCAGGCTCACGGCGGCCACGGCGCTGAGCAGGGTGGTCAAAACCTCGGTGGTCCCGGTGAGCATGGTGGCGAGTTCCTTCATGTCGCTGACGCTGAAGTTGTCCTGTTCCGAGGGGCCGATATTGCGGCGCTCCCGCATCAAACGCTCAATGTCCGTTTTAACCAACTCGGTGGAGTCCCCGTCGCGTACCGAGACATGGATCAGGGTCACGTCCTGATTGCCGGCGACGCGCCGCTGGAAGGCGCGCAAGGGCATCAGGATCAGATCGTCCTGATCGCGCCCCATGCTGCTCTGACCCTTGGGGGCGAGGACACCAATGACCTCGCAGGAGATCGTCTTGACGCGCAGCTTGTCGCCAATGGGGTCCTGTTGCCCGAAGAGTTCCTTGTGGACCGTGGCCCCGATAAGGCACACCGCCTGGCCGGCGCGTAACTCCCCCTCGTTGAAAAGGCGGCCCTGTGCGAGGCTCCAGTTACGGACATCTAGATAGCGGTTGTCGCTTCCCGTGAGTGTCGTGGACCAACTATTGTTGCCGGCGACGGCGGTGGCGGTATCGCTGGCGGAGGGCGCCAGGGAGCGGATGGCGGGAATGTCCCGCTGCAGGGCGACCGCATCCTCCAGCTTGAAGGGCGGGGCGCTCGTGTTCGAGCCCGGCCCCATGCGCTGGCCCATGCGAACCATGAGCAGGTTGCTGCCCAGGGACTCGATCTGGGTTGCGACCGCCTGGGTAGCGCCGCCTCCCAGGGTCACCATGACGATGACCGCCGCCACTCCGATCACCACCCCCAGGATGGTAAGGATGGAGCGCAGGACGTTGCGGCGGATCTCCCGCAGGGCGAGCACGAGGGCGTTCCAAAGCATCAGGTGGTCTCCCGCCGACGATCCCCGGCACCTGCCTCGGCCTCGGTCCTAGCCCGGCCATCGTCGATGACTCGCCCGTCACGGAATTGGATGACCCGGTGGGCATAGGCGGCCATGTCCGGCTCATGGGTCACCATGAGGACCGTGATGCCCCGGTCGCGGTTGAGCCAGGTCAGCAGGTCCATGATCTCGTGGCCGCGGGCACTGTCCAGGTTGCCCGTGGGCTCGTCCGCCAGCAGCAGGCTGGGCTGGGTGACGATGGCGCGGGCAATGGCGACGCGCTGCTGCTGCCCGCCCGACAGCTCGCCGGGGGTATGGGCCTCCCAGCCAGTGAGGCCGACCAGGGCCAGGGCCGCCCGTGCCCTGGCGTGGCGTTCGGCGCCGGGAATATGGCGGTAGATAAGCGGCAGCTCCACGTTCTCCAGGGCCGAGGTGCGGTTGAGGAGGTTGAAGCCCTGGAAGACGAAGCCCAGATAGTGACGACGCAACCGGGCGCGCTGGTCCCGGCTCAGGGTCTCCACACCCACGCCGCGAAAGCGATAGGACCCCGCGCTGGGGGTGTCCAGACAGCCCAGGATATTCATGGCGGTGGACTTGCCAGAGCCGCTCGGGCCCATGACGGCAACGAACTCGCCCTCCCAAATCTGGAGATCCACCTGGTCCAGGGCGCGCACGGCCGCGGTCCCGGAACCGTAAACCTTGGTTACCCGGCGGAATTCGAGCAGGGCGGTTTCCTGGGCCGACACCGGATCCCCTGCACCGGCCGCCCGGGCATCGGCGAAGGTCACGGCCTGGGCCCCGACCTCTGCAAGTCCACCAGCACCTCGGCGCCAGGCTGCAGGGTCCCATCCAAGATCTCCGTCAGGGTGCCATTGGTGGCCCCGGTCTTGACCTCCACCGCCATGGGGGCGCCGTCTTGCAGGATCCAGACCCGGGAGCCCTTGCCGATCTTCATGTCCTTGGTCCCGCCGCGCCGGCTTGATGGAGCGCGGCTGGGCAAGAGCATCCCCACCAGGCCGCGGTCATTGTCCTTGGCGGCCGCCGTCGAGGGCGGCAGGAAGCGCAGGGCTGTGTTTGGCACCAGCACCGCGTCCTTCACCTCGCGGACCAGGATCTCGGCGGTAGCGGTCATTCCTGGTCGCAGGGACAGGTCCGCGTTGTCCAGGGACAATAGAGCGGCATAGGTCACGACCCCGTTGATGGTCTCCGGAGAGAAGCGCACCTGGGTGATAGTCGCCGGGAAGCGGCGATTGGGATAGGCATCCACGGTGAATTCGGCCTCGAGCCCCGCCGTCACCTGGCCCACGTCGGCCTCGTCCACCGCCACATTCAACTCCATCTGGGTCAGGTTCTCCGCCAGGGTGAAGAGCACCGGCGTCTGAAGCGATGCCGCCACCGTCTGCCCAGGCTCCACCTGACGCCTGAGCACGATGCCGTCGATAGGGGAGCGGATCTCGGTCTTTTCCAGGGTGCGGCTGTCCGCGTCGAGTTGCGCCCTTGCCTGATCGACCTTGGCCCGGGCCACCGCCAGGGCGGCCTCCGCGCGTCCGGCGGCCGCGGCAGCCGTGTCCAGTTCCTCCGGCGAGGACAAACGCTTGGCCATCATGTCACGGACGCGGCGGAGCTTGCTGGCGGTCTCGGTGACGGTCGCCTGGGCCTCCTCCACCCCCGCCAGGGCCAGGGCCAGGGCCGCCTCGGACTGGCGCTGCTTGGCCCGGGCCTGGTCCGGGTCGAGTCGGGCCAGAACCTGACCCTTGCCGACCCGATCGTTGAAGTCCACCTCCACCCGGTCGATGGTGCCGGAGACCTCGGTGCCCACATCCACCTGAGTGACAGGCTGCAACTGCCCGGTGGCGGTGACCTTGACCGTCAGGTCGCCGCGCTGGACGCTAGCGGTGCGAAACCTCACTGGATCCTGGGGGCCGTCCTGGAGCAGGACCACCGCGGCGACCGCCAGGACCAGCACCCCGAGCCCGGCAAGCCAATAGACCCCCCGCCAGCGGCGTTGAGGGTCCTCAAGGCCGATGTTCCTGGCGACATCGGCCGAGGAGTTTGGGGCGACCGCCGCCAAGGGTCTTTCGGTGGTCATGATGGGCAGGCGCGCTGTTGCGGTTGGGGTGGCCTATCAATTTGAGGCAGAGGGGTGCGAATCAAAAGAAGGAACTGGGGAAATAGCGTGGATTTTGGACGACCCATGAGGTTTCGCATCCGGTAACGGATGGCGGGGATATGATTGAAACCCTCTTTCCCTGGGAAAGGGGCTATCCCGCCCCCGAGGAAGAAGTTCGCGGGGTGACCCGACTGCCATGGCCTAAGCGGCCAATGCCAGCGCCAGGCGCTT
>JBFZDM010000006.1:0-9388 GCA_041307365.1 Chromatiaceae bacterium
TAACCCTCGTCCCCGTATACGTCCGAGATGTAGTTCTCGAACTTGGTGTATTTGCCCAGGAAGGTCAGCCGCGTGGTGCCAATCGGCCCGTTACGCTGCTTGCCGATGATGATCTCGGCGATCCCCTTATCCTTGCTGTCCTCGTGATAAACCTCGTCGCGGTAAATAAAAACAATGAGATCAGCGTCCTGTTCGATGGCTCCGGATTCTCTCAGATCCGACATCACCGGCCGCTTGTTGGGGCGCTGTTCCAGGCTGCGGTTGAGCTGGGAGAGGGCGACGACGGGGACCTTCAGTTCCTTGGCCAGGGCCTTGAGGGAACGGGAGATGGCGGAGATCTCGGTGGCACGGTTCTCGTTGGTGCCGGGTACCTGCATGAGCTGAAGGTAATCCAGGACGATGAGCGCCAGGTCGCCGTGCTCGCGCTTGAGGCGGCGGGCGCGGGCGCGCACCTCCATGGGTGACAGGGCCGGGGTGTCATCGATGTACATGGGCGCGTCCGCCAGCATATTCACCGCCGAGGTCAGGCGTGGCCACTCATCCTCCTCCAGCTTGCCGGTGCGCACCCGGTGCTGGTCGATGCGCCCCAGGGAGGACATCATGCGCATGGCCAGGGCGTCGCCGGGCATCTCCATGCTGAAGATGGCCACCGGCCGCTTGACCTCTAACGCCACGTTTTCGGCCAGGTTCATCGCGAAGCTGGTCTTCCCCATTGACGGCCTACCCGCCACGATGACGAGGTCCGAGGGTTGGAGGCCAGAGGTCATCTGGTCGAAATCGCTGAAGCCGGAGGGCAGGCCCGTGATGGGCTCGTTGCGCTGGAAGAGAATCTCGATGCGCTCCACGGCCTTGCCGAGGAGGCTGCGCAGGGGCTGAAAGCCGCCACCACCGCGCTGTTCCTGTTCCGCGATCTCGAAGACGCGCCTTTCCGCCTCGTCCAGCAGTTCCGCCACCTCGCGGCCTTCCGTGTTGAAGGCGATGTCGCTGATGCCGGTGCCGACGGAGATAAGCTGGCGCAGCACGGATCGTTCGCGCACGATCTTGGCGTAGGCCTTGACATTGGCGGCGCTGGGGGTGCCATTGGCAATGACGCCCAGGTAGGGCAGGCCGCCGGCGTCCTCCAATTGGTCATTGCGCTCCAGGGTCTCGGCCAGGGTCACCACGTCGAAGGGTTGCTCGCGCTGCGCCAGGTCGCGGATGGCGCCGAAGATCAGACGGTGTTCCCGCCGGTAGAAGTCGCCATCGCCGACCTTGTCCGCCACCGAGTCCCAGGTCTCGTTGTCGAGCATGAGGCCGCCAAGGAGGGACTGTTCCGCCTGGATCGAGTGGGGCGGGATGCGCAACCGCTCGCCGGAAGGCAACTCCTGCTCGGGATAGGGCATATCGTAAGGGTCGGACATGGCTTGCTGGGGCACGGACGCTGCGGGAATGGGGACCGCGCTGGTGGCCAGTCCCTGGACTTGGCCGGACCGGGTAGGCGCGGTTTCAGGCCAGGATTGTCATCGCTGGGCGGGGCCGACGCAAGGGCGGGGGCAAGGGGGAGGGGCTACCAGGCAGGCGTCCATGCGGAGCTGGCTCCGCCAAGGCTCTGGCAGGCAGCAAAACAGGCGCCGGTCGTGCTAAGACCGGCACCGGCTCAGGGTACTCCAACGGGCACCCGAGGCGATGGGCCTCGGGGGTCGCCGCGCCGTCAACTGGCGGGGACGATCTCGACCTTGAGGGTCGCGTTGATCTCGGGATGCAGATGCACGGAGACCTGGTAGTGGCCGGTGGCGCGGAAGGTGCCTTCGGGGAGACGAACCTCCTGCTTGGCGAGCTTGAAGCCCAGGGCCTGCACCGCCTCGGCGATATCGGCCATGCCGACGGAGCCAAAGAGGCGGCCTTCGTCGCCAGCCTTGCGGGCGATGACGACGGTGCGGCCGTCGAGTTCCTCGCGGCGCTCGTCGGCGATGGCATAGGCCTCGGCGGCGACTTGCTCGAGTTCGGCTCGCCGCTCCTCGAAGCGCTTGAGGTTGTCCGCGGTGGCCGGCACGGCATAGCCCTTCGGGATCAGATAATTGCGGCCATAGCCGGCGCGAATGTCCACCTTTTCACCCAGGTTGCCGAGGTTGGCGACCTTCTTCATCAGGATGACTTCCACTAGGGTACCCCCGTTCGATTATCAGTTGTGGCGGATGGCGCGGCGCGGCGCGGTCCGCGATGGGTGGCGTGCCGCCCCGGGGCGGTCGCCATTGGTTCTATTCGGCCTTCCGCGGCCGGACCCGGGCGCGCAGGTTGAGCCAGATGTCGGCCAGACCCAGACCGGCGATCATGACCTGGGCGTGGGGGATGGCCAGCACCAGCAGGGCATAGAGACCCACCAACCAACCCCGGCTGGCCTTCAGGGCCTTGACCAGCCAATGGATCAAGGCCAGTCCCTGCAGCAGCAGCAGCGGGGTGACCAACAGCAAGAGGTCCGCCGCCCACCGACTGTCCTCATTGACCAGCAGCAGGATCAGCAGACCCAGCCCCAGGACGCCCAGTCCCCGACTCAGACGTAAGTCACGAAACTCGGCGCCAAATCCGCCGGGGTTATAGAGCAGCGACTGCCACCAGCGGCCCAAGAGGAGGGCCAGCAGGGCCTGAAAATAGAAGGTAGCCGCAAAGGCCCCGGTCATCCAGCGGGCCACGTCCGCTATGAGGACCTTACTCTCCGCTTCCGCCAGCAGCCCCCCCTCGACCAGACCCTGGCGCAGTGGCTCCAGGAGTTCGGACCAGTAAAGGGCGGCATCCCCCACGCCAAACCTCAGACCCAGGAGGATGGCCAGACCCATGAGGCCCGCCGTCTGGGCGGTCAGGGCCGGCGAGTGGCTGTTCCTCAACACTACCGCCAGGACCCACACCGGTAGCCAGAGGGCCAGGGCAAAGCCCAGGGCCGGCAAGGGGCTGCCAAGGGCGGCGAAGATGAAAATGCCGCTGGCTAACCCGGCGAAGAGGCCGACCACAAGGCCCTCGCCGGGACCCTGGCGCAGGGTCGCCAGGGCCACGGTCGCGGAACTGAGCATCCCCGCCAGGGGGAAAAGCAGCGACAGCACCGCGAAGAGCGCGGCCACCAGGGCGGCCTGGGAACGGCCGCGCATAATGAAGGTGACAAGCCCCTGCATCTTAGGTCTGGGCTCGCCCGCTACCTGGGGTCAAACCCCGGGGCAGCGCGGGCGATTCAGTGACCGTCCGAATAGGGCAAGAGCGCCAGGAAGCGCGCCCGCTTGACGGCCTGGGCCAACTGGCGTTGATACTTGGCCGAGGTGCCGGTGATGCGGCTGGGCACAATCTTGCCCGTCTCGCTGACATAAGCCTTAAGCAGGTTGAGATCCTTGTAATCGATCTCGGTGATACCCTCGGCGGTAAAGCGGCAAAAGCGCTTGCGACGGAAAAATCTTGACATGGCAACCTCTTAGTCTAACTCGTTGTCGTCCATTTCCTCGATCCGCTCCACGCGCTCGGGGCGGTCGCGGCGACGGCGCTCACCACCGCCTTCGTCGGAGGACTCGTCCTCGGACTTGGCCAGGGGGGAGGGCTCGGTCACGGCCGCGTCACGGATGAGGATGAGGCTGCGCAGCACCGCGTCGTTGAAGCGGAAGGCGCTATCGATTTCGTCCCGGACGGCCTGGTCGCACTCAATGTTCATGAGAACATAGTGGGCCTTGTGGATCTTGTTGATCGGATAGGCCAGTTGCCGGCGTCCCCAGTCCTCGAGGCGGTGAATCTTGCCGCCGGACTTTTCAATGCTGGCGCGATAACGCTCGACCATGGCCGGCACCTGCTCGCTCTGGCTGGGGTGCACTAGAAAAATGACTTCGTAATGACGCATGTGGTCTCCTTACGGGTTGAACAGCCCCCCGCTTGGCGGTGAGGCAAGGAGTAACCTCCCGAGGCCGGGAGGATCGCGCATTATACGGAAATCCCATGGCCGGTCAAAAACCATCAGCGTTGACAAAACCATCGAAGCGGCCCTCGGGGGCGGTATAAACTGGCCAGAGCGATAACCACCCCCACTGAGGACGTCCCTTGCCGACCCCCTCCACCAAGACCCGCCTGGCCTATGTCTGCAATGCCTGCGGCGCCAGCCTGACCAAGTGGGCCGGGCGTTGCCCGGATTGCGGCGCCTGGAATTCGGTCGAGGAGATCCCCGATCGGCCGACGACGGGCCGCGGGCGAATGGGCTTCGCCGGCGCGGCGGATGGCGCCATGGTCATATCCCTGGAGGCGGTCAGCCCGGAACGGGAGACGCGCACCAGCAGCGGTATCGCCGAGCTGGACCGGGTCCTGGGCGGCGGCCTGGTGGCTGGGTCCGTGGTGCTGATCGGTGGCGATCCCGGCATCGGCAAATCCACTTTGCTGCTCCAGGCCTGCGCCTCCCTGGGCGCCGCCATGGAACCCGAGCGCACCGTGCTCTACGTCACCGGCGAGGAATCCCCCCAGCAGATCAGCCTGCGCGCCCGCCGCCTGGGCCTGAGTGGCGCCGGCATCCGCCTGCTGGCGGAGACCGGGGTGGAGCGCATCCTCGCCGCCGCCGCCAGCGAACAGCCCCGGGTCCTGGTGGTGGACTCCATCCAGACCCTCTGTACCGATCTGCTGCCCTCCGCCCCGGGTTCCGTGTCCCAGGTACGGGAGACGGCGGCCCAACTGGTGCGCTGGGCCAAGCAGGGCGACACCAGTGTCTTCCTGGTCGGACACGTCACCAAGGAGGGGGCCCTGGCGGGACCCAGGGTGTTGGAGCACATGGTCGATACTGTGCTCTATTTCGAGGGCGATCCCGGCAGCCCCTATCGATTGGTGCGCGCGGTCAAGAACCGCTTCGGCGCCGTCAACGAACTGGGCGTCTTCGCCATGACGGATCGCGGCCTCAAGGAGATCCGCAACCCTTCCGCCATCTTCCTCTCGCGCCATGACCGGCCCGTGCCTGGCAGCCTGGTCATGGTCACCCGCGAGGGCACCCGACCCCTCATGGTCGAGGTCCAGGCCCTGGTGGACGAGAGCCCCCTGGCCAACCCCCGGCGCGTGGCCCTGGGCCTGGAGCAGAATCGCCTGTCCATGCTCCTGGCCGTACTGCATCGCCACGGTGGCGTGGCCATGTTCGACCGGGATGTCTTCGTCAACGTGGTGGGCGGGGTGCGCATCACCGAGACCGCCGCCGATCTGGCGGTGCTGCTGGCGGTCCTCTCCAGTTACCGTGACCGGCCCCTGGACCTGGAACTGGCCGTCTTCGGCGAGGTGGGCCTGAGCGGCGAAATCCGCCCCGTGCCCAATGGCCCCGACCGCCTGCGCGAGGCCGCCAAGCACGGCATCAAGCGCGTCATCGCCCCCAAGGGCAATGTCCCCAAGGGCGGCGTCGAGGGCCTGGAGATTCTGGAGGTGCGTAGCCTGAAGGAGGCGATCGACGGGGTCTGAAGGCATCCTTGCCACGCGAGATGACGGACAGGACAGCCGACTCCCGGCTATGGGTTCTGTTTCTCCGTACACCTGAGAGCCAGCAGCGCCTCATCGAACTTGCTGCGCAGATCCGGCGTCCAGTCGATGGGCGGGCGCGGCGGCAGCGGGGCGGGCACGAAGGCCTGGGCCTTCTCACCCACCGTCGAAATGGTCACATATCTGCCTTGGAGTTCTCGCTGCATCCTGCCTGCCTCGTAATGAAACCGACAGGCCACGATGACTAGGGTCGATTCGGTCGCGCGATAGACGAGGCGGTGGGTATCGTCGATACGGCGGGACCAGTAGCCCGAGAGGCTGCCTCGCAGGGGCTCGGGTTTGCCAAGACCGGCGAAGGGTTCGCGGGCGGCGTCCTGGATCAGTGCATTGATGCGCTTTAGCGTCTTGCGATCCTGGCGTTGCCAGTACAGATAGGCGTCCCAGGCATCAGGCACGAATTCGATGGCGCGCACGGTCAGTCGTCATTCCCATCGAGCAGCCCGCGCGGCTGAGCCTGGCCGGCGCGATCCTGTTCAATGGCGCGTACCAGCGCCCTGGCATTGGCCGGCGTCGAGAGCAGATGCAGGGTTTCCATCAGGCTGTTGTAGTGCGCCAATGACATGATCACTGCATCGTCCTCGGCGTCACGCCGGCTGATGACCGTCACGTCGACGTCTTGAACCACGGCATCCAGCAAGGATTTCAAGGCATTGCGTGCATGGGAGTAGGTGACCACCTTCATTGAGGGCCTCATATGTACAAATTATTGTGCAAGTCTAGCATTGGTTGCTTTGGCGTGACGACGAGTCCGTCACTCTCATTCCAGCACAATCCGCACCTTGGCCGGGTCCTTGCCCTTGGTGAGTTGATCAATGTAGTCGGCAAAGCGTTTCTTCATCTCCGCCGGGGTGGCCGGGCCGTCGGTGACCTGCAGGGCCTGTTGCAGCGCCTGCGCCTTGACGGTGATCTTGACCAGACCGGAGAGCACTTCCTTTAGGGCGTGGACAAAGTTGCCGTCCAGCGGCACCGGTATCAAGACCCGGGTCTTGCCGGAACCGGATGGGCCCACCAGCAATACCAGTTGGTAATACAAGCCCGCGGCGGTGCCTAAGGATCGCTTTACCTCGTCCATGGGCGGTGAGGCCATGGTCATTTCCTTCTGCGTCCTTATTCCGTACGGGGTTTCCCTGGCTCCTGCGCCCTAACAGTTGCCATCCTGTTAGGGCGTGATCGGGACCGCGCTTACCAGTAGGCCAGGAGCCGGCCGTCCTCGACCTTGTGCTCGAAGCGGCGCAGGGGTCGGTTGCCGACCTCGACGCAGTCGCCGCTGGCCAGATCGAAGGCCCAGTGGTGCTTGGGGCAGGTGAGGCGGCCGTTCTCCAGGGCCAGGTGGGGGATGTTGGTCTCCTGGTGCGGGCAGCGGGAGTCATAGACGCGGAAGTCGTCGCCGTCGCGGTAGATGTAAAGGGAGCGGCCCCCGGCCTCGGCGAAGGAGACCTCGCCATCGGGCAGGTCGGCGACCGCGGCCAGGTCGTGCCAGTCCTGGACGGCGCCCAGGTTTTCCGGGCGGAACTCGGGCAGGTCCATCTTCAACAGGATGTCCGTGGCCCAGACGATTTTAGCCAGGCCCAGGACCGGGAAGGCCATGAGCAGGGCGTCGATAATCTCCTGGGGGCTGGCGCCGTTGCGCAGGGCCCGCGTCAGGTATTGCTTGAAGCCAGGTTCGGTCTGGACCGCGACCTTGGTGATGACCGAGATGAGGTCACGGGTACGGATGTCCAGGTGGTCGCCAGCCTTCTTGAGAAAGGTGAAATAGCTGGTCATGGCCTCGGGGCGGACCTTGACCAGATAGTTGAGTGCGTCGCTCATGGTGTTACTCCTACGCGGTTGTCTGTCGCCCTAGGGTTGGGGCGTGAGGCATTATCCCCGCCGCGGAACGCGATTTCGAGCCATTCAGGTCATGAAATGCGACTATTGTCGCCGTTTGACCGCGTCGGCGGGCGGCGTCTCTGGTATCTTTGCCGGGCCATGGCTATCCCCCTGCATTCGGCCGTTTCCCTTGACCCGGCAAGCGGTTTCGCCGCCTTCGATCCCGCTCAGGCGGAGGCCGCGCGGCGCCTGCTGGCCCTGCATGTCACCCTGGAGCGGACGCCGCCCGCCCGCCCGCCGGGGCTCCTGGGCCGGCTCAGGTCCCGCCTTGCCGCGCCGCCGGAGCCGGTGAAGGGCCTCTATCTCTGGGGTGGCGTCGGGCGCGGCAAGACTCACCTCATGGATTGGTTTGCCGAGGCCCTGCCCTTGCCGGGCAAACAGAGGCTCCACTTCCATCACTTCATGCGCGATCTCCATGACGAACTGGCCGATCTGCCGCGCCAGCCGGACCCCCTGGAAGTGGTGGCGGAACGGCGCTGCCGGGATCTGCGGGTGCTTTGCCTGGACGAGTTCGTGGTTACCGACATCACGGACGCCATGCTGCTCCATGGCCTGCTGCGGGCCTTCTTCCGCCGGGGCCTGACCCTGGTCACCACCTCCAACACCCCGCCGGATCGGCTCTATCTCAACGGCCTGCAGCGCCAGCTCTTTCTCCCCGCCATCGCCCTCATCAAGCAACACGCCGCGGTGTTTGAACTCGATGGCGGCATCGATTACCGCCTGCAAACCCTGCGCGAGGAGGGTGTCTATCACCATGCCGCCGAGGGCGACGCCGATGCCCATCTCGCCGCCACCTTCGAGCACCTGGCGGGAGGCCACCGGGAAGGCGGGAATCTGCTGCACGTCAACGGCCGCGATATCCCGGCGCGACGGCTGGGGCCGGACCTGGCCTGGTTCGACTTCGAGGTTCTGTGCGGCGGACCTCGCGCCACCGCCGATTACATCGAGATAGCGCGGGAGTTCCACACCATCCTGCTCTCCGGCGTGCCCCGCCTCGGCCCCCGCCAGGACGCGGCGGCACGGCGCTTCCTGCATCTGGTGGACGAACTTTATGATCGCCGCGTCAAGCTCATCCTTGGCGCCGAGGTGCCCCTGGAGGACCTCTATGCCGGGGGATTACATGATTTTGCCCACGAACGCCTGACTAGCCGGCTGGTGGAGATGCAATCCACCGCCTATCTGGCGGCGGCGGGCGGCGAGGGTCCTGGCGGCTAGCAGGTCAATCCGCCGGGTCATGCCGCATTTCGCGCGCGGGGCCTTACCCTCCCTGGCACTGGCGTGGGGCAACCTGCCGCAATGATGGCCTTGAGCTATCGGCAACCTTGGGTGGTAGGGCCTGTTAGCAGTTGGCGAAAACGCTTCCAATCGAAGGCCGGACCCGGGTCCGTCTTGCGGCCGGGAGCGATCTCGCTATGACCGGCGATGCGCTCGGGGGTGATGGTGGGGAAGCGGGCCATGATGGCGCGGCTGGCGTCGGCCAGGACTTGATATTGGGTCGGCTCGTAGGGCACCTCGTCCGCGCCCTCCAGTTCGACGCCGATGGAATAGTCGTTGCAGCGCTCCCGGCCCCGGAAGCGCGACACCCCGGCGTGCCAGGCGCGCTTGTCCAGAGCGACGTACTGGATGAGTTCGCCGTCGCGGCGGATGAAGAGGTGACTGGAGACCCGTAACCCGGCGATGGCGCGGAAATAGGGGTGGGCCTCGGGATCGAGCCGGTTCAGGAAGAGATCCTCGATCCAGGGGCCGCCGAACTCGCCTGGTGGCAGGCTCACGCCGTGGATGACCAGCAGGTCCACCTGGGTGCCGGGCGGGCGCTCGTCCCAGTTGGAGGAGACCAGCCGCCGGGCCTGGGGCAGCCAGCCCGGGTCCATGCCCAGGTTGGCCATGGGCTCAGAGATGAGGCACCAGGCCCTTCATCACCAGGTCGGTGAGGCTAACCACCCCCAGCACCTCGCGGTCCTTGACCACCGGCGCCCGGGTCAGGTCGAAGCGGTCGAAGAGGCGGGCGCAA
>JBFZDM010000229.1:0-26204 GCA_041307365.1 Chromatiaceae bacterium
TCATTCGGTTCCATACCCCCTTGACCCCCTGGATCTCGCTAGGTAGGGGGCGAAGGGCGAAACGATTCTGGCGGGCGTAGAGGAGCAAGCCGACGCCCGTGGCATGGATAGGATTACGAAGGACCGACTCCAGCCCGGTGGTGTGCTGGGGATGCCCCAGACGCACCGGCATATGGAAGATCTCCTCAGCCAAGTCTATGAGTCCGGCCATCATGGCGCTGCCGCCAGTCATGACTACCCCGCTGGCGACCTTGGACTCCAGGCCGGTGCGGCGTAGTTCCGCCTGCACCAGACCCAAGAGTTCCTCGTAGCGGGGTTCCACTACCTCCGCCAGGGTCTGGCGGGACAGGCGGCGTGGCGGACGCTCGCCGATACTGGGCACCTCGATCATTTCGCTGCTTCCCGCCACGTGGGCCAGGGCACAGGCGTGGCGGATCTTGATGCGCTCGGCGTACTGGGTCGGGGTGCGCAGGGCCACGGCGATGTCATTGGTTACCTGATCACCGGCGATAGGGATGACAGAGGTATGCTGGATGGCGCCATCCGTGAAGATCGCCAGATCGGTGGTACCGCCGCCGATGTCCACCAGACAGACCCCCAATTCCTTCTCGTCCTCCCCCAGTACGGCATAGCTGGAGCCGAGCTGTTCCAGCACCAGATCGTCCACCTCCAGGCCGCAGCGGCGGATGCATTTGATGATGTTCTGGGCCGCGCTGACGGCGCCTGTGACCAGATGTACCCTCACCTCCAGCCGGACGCCGCACATGCCGATGGGTTCGCGGATGCCTTCCTGACCGTCAATGATGAACTCCTGGGGCAGGATGTGCAGTATCTTCTGATCCGCCGGGATGGCCACCGCGCGGGCGGCGTCGATCACCCGATCCAGATCTACCTGGCTAACCTCCCGCTCCTTGATGGCGGTGATGCCGTGGGAACTCAGGCTGCGGATATGGCTGCCGGCGATGCCAGCATGCACTGAGTGTATCTCGCAGCCGGCCATCAGTTCTGCCTCTTCCACGGCGCGCTGGATGGACTGGACGGTGGATTCGATATCCACCACCACCCCCCGCTTGAGACCCCGGGAGGGATGAGTGCCCAGGCCAACGACCTCGATCGAGCCATCCTCCCGGACCTCGCCCACCAGACAAGCAATCTTGGAGGTGCCTATGTCCAGGCCCACCAATAAATTCTTTTCACCGCGTCGCGACATTTGCGCTAGCTCCGGGAAGGCCGACGGTCCGGGGCCGACGGTTCGTGATAGGAATCGGGCAAGGGACCAGAAATGGTGCCCTGGGGCCCGCTGGGGGTGACCGCTTGGGCGATCTCCTCGAGGGGCGGGCTATCCTGGTTCGCGACCCTGGTACCCGACCAACTCACGGCCAGCCCGTTGCTGTAACGCATGTCGATCCGGGCCGGTCGGCCCGCGGCCAGGATCTCGGGATAGGCCCGCAGGAAACGTTCCAGGCGCGGATCGACCTCGGCCTTGCCTAGCAAAAGGGTAAAGCCCGCGTCCGTCTTTAGGGTCCAGGCTCCGCGCGGGTCATCCTCCAGGGCAATGATGGTGAGCCCGTGATTCTTGAAGAGGGGCTGCCAGGCCAGGAAGCGCTGGACCACCATGGGAGCCTGATCGTCGGGTCCGTCCAGGCGGGGGAGGCCGCGGGGGATCTCGTCCGGACCCGGCCGGAAGACGGCCCCCGTGGCGGTCACCAGCCCGTCGTCGCCCCAGCGAGCCAGGGGCTTATGTTCCTTGACCGAGATCATGACCCGATCCGGCCAGACGCGGCGCACCCCGGCACTGCTCACCCAGGCTAGATCCTCGACCGCCGCTTGAATGACCGCGAGATCCTGGGTGAGGATGCCGGCCTTAAGCGTACGGCCTACTGTATCCTGTAGCAGGGGCAATGGGAGTTGACGTACCTCCCCCTCCACGCTCACCACCCGTACCGGGAGGTACAGGGATTCCAGACGCAAAAGCCAATGGCCGGTCCCCACCATGATCGCGATCAGCAGCAGACCAGAGAAGCCCTTGAATAGCCGCCAACCCAATTTGATATCACCCTCCGGCGTGGGCGCCCGGGGAGGGGATTTGGCCGTGAGGGGGTCAATCCTGTTCAAGGCTCGCCTCCAGGATGCGCCATACCAGTTCGTCAAAGTTCATGCCGCGGGCGCGGGCCGCCATGGGCACCAAACTGTGATCCGTCATACCAGGCACCGTGTTGATTTCTAGAAGAGAGGGATTCCCCGTCTGGTCCATCATGAGATCCACTCGGCCCCAACCCCGGGCGCCAGCGGTCGCGAAAGCCTCGAAGGCCAGGGCTTGCAGAGGGCCTTCCTCTTCCGGCGGCAGCCCGCAGGGACATAGGTAGCGGGTGTCATCGGCGAAATACTTGGCCTCGTAGTCGTAAAAGACCCGGGGCGTCTCCAGGCGGATCATGGGCAGGGCCTCGGTCCCGAGGATGGCGCAGGTGAATTCGGGCCCGGAGAGCCAGCGTTCGGCGATGACCAGACTGTCGTAACGGGCGGCCTCTTGCCAGGCGGAGTCCAGTTGGTCCGCGTCTTCCACCCGTGCCATGCCGATGCTGGAACCTTCATGGGCAGGCTTGATCATGAGGGGGAAGCCCAAGGCCGCCGCTCGTGGCAGGTCCTGGGCGCCGCGCAGCAAAACAAAATCGGCCGTGGGCAGACCGGCGCCCCGCCAGGCCAGCTTGCAGCGGTATTTGTCCATGCCCAAGGCGGAACCCAGGACGCCAGAGCCCGTGTAGGGCAGGCCCAGGGTCTCCAGAGCGCCCTGGATCTGGCCATCTTCGCCACCACGGCCGTGGAGCATGATGAAGACGCGGTTGAAGCCCCCCAGGCGCAGGCGCTCCAGAATGCGGGCGTCAGGGTCAAGGGGTTCCACATCGACACCCCGGCGCTGGAGGGCTGCCAGCACGGCACCGCCACTTTTCAGGGAGATCTCTCGCTCCGCCGATTGCCCCCCCATGAGCAGCGCCACCTTGCCGAATCGGGACGCATCCGGATTCATGCCGTCTCTCCTCCAATGAAATGGACCTCGGGTTGCAGCTTCACGCCGCTGAGCCTTTCCACGGTCGCACCCACCCGTTCGATGAGGCGTGTGATATCGCGGGCACTGGCCTCGCCGGTGTTGATGATGAAATTCGCGTGCCGCGTCGATACCTGGGCACCACCCTCCCGTTCACCCTTGAGGCCCGCCGCCTCGATCAGGCGCGCGGCGTAATCGCCGGGGGGGTTGCGAAAGACGGATCCGCAGCTCGGCAGGCCTATGGGCTGAGTCCGGTCGCGCCGTTCCAGAAAGTCGCGGATCCGCTCCTGGCAGGCCGACGGATTGCCGGGCTCCAACTCCAGCTCCACCTCCAGGAACCATTCCTCCGATGGCCCTTCTACCTGGCGGTAGGCGATGTGATAGTCCTCTGGTGTCCGTTCTTTGATTTGGCCTAACCTATTAAGCGTACGCACTTTCCGCACCCGCGTCCAGGTCTCGCCGCCATGGGCTCCGGCATTCATCGCCAAGGCCCCGCCCAGGGTGCCCGGAATGCCCGCGAGGAACTCTATACCGGCCAGACCAGCGCGAGCGGCGAAGCGCGCCGCCCTGGCGCAGGAGACCCCGCACTCGGCCCTCAGCCCTTGGTCCCTCAGTCGCTCCAGGGTGCCCAGCCGACCCAGGGTGTGAATGACGGTGCCGGCGAAACCCTCGTCGTTGACCAGAAGATTGCTCCCCAGCCCCAGCCAGAGTAGCGGCTCCTCGGGGGCCAGGGTGCGCAAGAAAGCAGCTAGATCCGTCGCGTCCGCCGGACGGTAGAAACGCCTCGCCGGGCCGCCAACACGCCAACTGGTGTAGCGCGCCAGGGGTTCATCCAGGCGGAGTTCGCCGCGCAAGGACGAAGTGGGCGCACTCATTGGCCCGCACCCATGGGAATAGCGGTATTTCGCCCCCGAATTCCTCGAATCATCCTCGCCCTCCCTGCCGCAGCATCTCCGGCAATCGCGCCGCTAATCCGCCGATGTCGCCGGCGCCGGAGAGCAGTACCAGATCTCCATCCCCCAGCAGATTGGCCAGCACCCGCGGTACCTCGTCGAGGTCCTGACAGAAGACGGGATCGACCTGGGCACGGGCGCGGATGGCCCGGCTAAGGGCCCGGCCGTCGGCGCCGGGGATGGGGGCTTCGCCCGCGGGATAGACCTCGCACAACACCAGACGGTCCACCCCGGAGAGAACCTGGACAAAATCGTCGAACTGCTCCTGGGTGCGGCTGTAACGATGGGGTTGGAAGACCAGCACCAGCCGCCGGCCGGGCCAACCTTGGCGTGCCGCCTCCAGGGTCGCCGCCACCTCTCGTGGGTGATGGCCATAGTCGTCGATGAGCACCAGGTCGCGTTCATCCGCATCCTGGACCTGGCTTACCACGAAGCGCCGGTCAATGCCCTGGAAGCCAGCCAGGGCGCGACGGATCGCATCCTCCGGGACGCCCAGTTCCAGGCCCACGCATATTGCCGCCAGGGCGTTGAGGACATTGTGCCGGCCGGGCAGGTTGAGTTCCACTGGGAAGCTCCCGCCCGAATGATGGACCTCAAAAAACATCCGCAGCCCCTGTTGGCGGACCTGGTCGGCGCGCACGTCGGCCTCGGGCCGGGTGCCATAGGTCCGCACCGGGCGCGGGACCTGGGGGACCAGGGCGCGCACCTCCTCATCGTCGATGCAGAGTACCGCCAGCCCATAGAAGGGCAGGTGATGGAGGAACTCCATGAAGGTGTTGCGCAGCCGGCCGAAGTCATTGCCATAGGTGACCATATGGTCGGCATCGATGTTGGTGATGACCGACAGCATGGGCTGGAGATAGAGGAATGAGGCGTCGCTCTCGTCGGCTTCTGCGACCAGAAAGTGATGGCTGCCGAGGCGGGCGTTCGCGCCGGCGCTGTTGAGGCGGCCGCCGATGATGAAGGTGGGGTCGAGCCCGCCCTCCGCCAGAACGCTGGCCACCAGGCTGGTGGTGGTGGTCTTGCCGTGGGTACCGGCCACCGCCACCCCATAATAAAAGCGCATGAGTTCGGCCAGCATCTCGGCGCGCCGCACCACGGGGACACGGCTGCTGCGAGCGGCGGCGATCTCCGGGTTGGCCTCGTCGATGGCGCTGGAGACGACCACGGCGTCCACGCCTAGGATCTGTTCCGCCGTATGGCCGATGAAGACCTGGGCGCCCAGGTTCACCAGGCGGCGGGTGGCTTCGTTGGCGCGTTTGTCCGAACCAGAGACCTCGTAGCCCAAGTCCAGCATGATTTCAGCGATACCGCTCATGCCAGCACCGCCGATGCCGATGAAGTGCAGGCGGCGGATGCGGCCCATGCGGCCGGCATGATGGCCGGCGGGGTGGAGGGGTTGGGTGCTCATGAGGCAATCTCGGCGAGGCAAGCGGCGGCGATATGGCCAGCGGCATCCGGCTCGGCGCGGGCACGGGCGGCCTGCGCCATGGCCAGCAAGTGGGCGCGATTCCCCAGTAGCCGGGTCAAGATGGCGCTAAGGCTTGCCGCGTTTAACTGGGTTTGGGGCAAGATCTCCGCCCCACCATGGTCCGCGAGGTGCCGGGCGTTGGCGGTCTGATGGTCGTCCACCGCGTGGGGGTAGGGGACCAGAATGGCGCCCAGACCGGCGGCGGCCAACTCCGACACCGTCAGGGCGCCAGCGCGGCATAGTACCAGATCCGCCCAGCCATAAGCCTCTGCCATGTCGCGGATGAAGGGCGTAACCTCGGCTGCGACGCTGGTCCTGGCGTAGGCCTCGCGAGCGACTTCAAGGGTACGCTCGCCGGCTTGATGACGGATAAGGGGTCGATCCGCTGGCGGCATGAGGGCCACGGCGGGCGCGACCTGTTCGTTCAGGGCCTGGGCGCCAAGGGAGCCACCGACCACCAGGAGGCGCGCCGCCCCCTGGCGTGGACCCAGGCGCTCCGCCGGGGTTGCCAGGGCGGCGATCTCGGGTCGCACCGGATTGCCGCAGGTCTCGGCGCCACGGCTCGCCGGGAAGCTGTCGGGAAAGGCCTGGAAGATTCTTCTGGCGATCCGGGACAGCCATTGGTTGGTCATGCCCGGTACCTGATTCTGTTCATGGATCACCAGAGGGATACCCAGCAGCCTGGCCATAAGACCGCCGGGACCCGAGACGAACCCCCCCATGCCGAGCACCAGGTCCGGACGCCGCCGGCGCAATATGCCTGCCGCCTGGGCCAGGGCTACCGCCAATTTCCAGGGAGCCGTCACTATCTGGAGGGCGCCCTTGCCGCGCAAGCCCTCGATGCCAACCCACTCCACCGGGAAGCCGCGCTCGGGCACCAGTCGCGCCTCCAGCCCCCGGCGGGTACCGATCCAGAAGACCTCGTGTCCCTGGTCCCGCAGCCGTTCGGCCACCGCCAGGGCCGGAAAGACATGGCCGCCGGTGCCACCGGCCATGACGGCTAGGCGCGTGCCCATGTCGTCTTCCCTTCCGGTACATCGGCCTGGGATTCCCGTCGTAGTTCCATGTCAATCCGCAACAGGAGACCGATGAACATGCCAGCCACGATGAGGCTGTTGCTGCCATAACTCATGAAGGGTAGGGTCAGGCCCTTGGTCGGCAGCAGGCCCACGTTCACGCCGATATTGATGAGAACTTGAAGCCCCAGACCCATGCCGAAACCTTGGGCCAGATAGGCCTCGAAGGCGTGGCCAGCCGCCCTGGCCCGAAAACCGATGCGAAAGGCCCGCCACACAATGAAGGTGAAGGCGGCCAGCACCAGCAGGACCCCGGCCAGTCCCAATTCCTCCCCCACCACGGCAATGATGAAGTCCGTATGGGCCTCCGGGAGATAGAACTGCTTCTGGATACCGTTGCCGAGTCCCACGCCGGACCACTCGCCGCGCCCAAAGGCGATCAGGGCCTGGCTCAATTGGAAACCGGAATCGAAGGGGTCAGCCCATGGGTCCCGGTAGGAGATGACTCGCTGCAGGCGATAGGGCGAGGTGATGACCAGGGCCACCCCTGCCATGACCACGGCCCCACCCAGGGCGCCGAAGTAGCTGAATCGTACCCCGGCCAGGAACAGCATTCCCATAATGGTGGCCATCAACACCACCGTGGTACCGAAGTCGGGCTCAGCCATGATGAGGGTGGCGGCGATCACCATCAGGATCATGGGCTTCAGAAAGCCGGAAAAGCGGGTCACCACCTCATCCTGGCGCCGCACCAGATAGCCGGCGATGTAGATGACGGCGAAGAATTTCATGAACTCGGAGCTTTGAAGGTTGATCGGACCCAGGGGTATCCAGCGGGTCGCGCCGTTGACGTTGCGCCCCACCCCCGGCACTAGCACCAGGACCAGCAAGAGGATGCCCACGAAAAAAAGCAGGGTGCCATAACGCTCCCAGAGGCGGACGGGCACCACCATAACCCCCAGGCCGGCGGCGAGCGCCAGCCCCAGGGCGATACCGTGGCGGAGGATGAAATGGAAAGGGTCGCCAAAGGTGCGGTCTGCGATGGGCATGGAGGCGGAGGCGACCATGACGAAGCCCAGTCCCACCAAGGCGGCTATGCAGGCCAGCAAGGCCCAGTCCATCTCGGGCAGGCGCGGCTCGCGCTGCCGATGGGAAAGCGTCATGAGCCCTCCATCCGCGCTCATGCCGCCAGCCCCCGTGCCGCCGCCGTGAAGACGCGGCCGCGATGCTCGAAATTGTCGAACATGTCGAAGCTGGCGCAAGCGGGCGATAGCAGGACGCAGTCACCCGGCAAGGCCGCCTTGTCCGCCAGCCAGACCGCTTCCGCCATGTCCTTGGCCCGGTGAACCCTCACCCGCCCGGTCAGGGCGGCCTCGATCAGGGGCGCGTCGCGACCTATTAGCACCACGGCCCGGGCGGTGCGCGCCAGGGTCTCCGCCAGGTCGCCGAAATCGGCCCCCTTGCCGTCCCCGCCGGCGATGAGCACGGCTCGCGCCTCAGTCGCCGGGTCGATCAGCCCCTCCAGGGCCGCCACCGTGGCCCCAGGGTTGGTGCCCTTGGAATCATCGAACCAGCGCACCCCCCGGCGCTGCGCGACCAGCACGGTGCGATGCGGCAGGCCCTTGAAAAGGCGCAAGGCTTGCAGCCGGGCCGCCAGCGGCAGGCCACAGACCTCGCCCAGGGCCAGTGCCGCCAGGGCATTGGCCAGGTTGTGGCGGCCGGCGAGGGGCAGTTGGTCCGTGCGTATCAGGAGTTGGTCGCCCCGCGCCAGCCAGGTAACGCCCTCGCGCTCCAGCAGGCCATGATCCGATTCCGTTGTGGGGGCCCCTAGCCCGAACCAGATATCCTGGCCCGCCATGCCAGCCATGGCCGCCACCCTTGGGTCGTCGCGATTGAGCAGGGCTACCTCGGCCCCCAGCAGCAGGCTGGCCTTGGTCGCCGCGTAGGCGTCGAGGCTCGGGTAGCGGTCCAGGTGATCAGCAGAGATGTTGAGGACCGTGGCCACCCGGGGTCGCAGCGACCAGGTTGTCTCCAACTGGAAGCTGGAGACTTCCAGCACATAAAGCTCCACCGCCGGGTTCAGGAGGTCGAGGGCGGGCTCGCCCAGGTTGCCGCCCACGGCCGTCCTCAGTCCGCTCGCCCTTGCCATCTCGCCCAGCAAGGTGGTGACCGTGCTTTTGCCATTGGAGCCCGTGATCGCCGCTACGGGGGCCTGGGCGGCACGGGCAAAGAGTTCGATGTCCCCCAGGATCTCCAGGCCGCGCGCCCTGGCCTGTGCCAGGGGCGGCTCGCTCAAGGGGATGCCGGGGCTGACCACCAGCCGTTCGGCGACGGCGAGGGCATCCGCATCGAAGCTCCCCAGAAAGAGCGGCAGGTCGGGCATTTCCTCCCGCGCCACCGCCAACCCCGGCGGATTGGCCCGGGAGTCGGTTACCGCCACCATCAGCCCCTGGGAACGCAGATGGCGGGCGCAGGACAGGCCCGTCTGGCCCAGTCCAAGGATCAGGGTCTTGGGATGGGGAGTTGGGCTTTGGGCAGGGAGAAAGGTCTTCATCAGCGGATCTTCAGGCTGGCTAACCCCACCAGCACCAGAATGACAGTCATGATCCAGAATCGCACGATGACCCGCGGTTCTGGCCAACCCTTGAGTTCGAAATGATGGTGGAGCGGCGCCATGCGGAAGATGCGTTTGCCGGTCAGCTTAAAGGAGGCGACCTGCAGCATCACGGACAGGGTTTCGGCGACGAAGACGCCGCCCATGATGAGGAGCACCAGTTCCTGCCGCGCCACGACAGCCACCACTCCTAGGGCCGCCCCCAGGGCCAGGGCGCCCACGTCACCCATGAAGACCTGGGCCGGGTAGGTGTTGAACCAGAGGAAGCCGAGCCCGGCCCCGACCAGGGCCGCGCAAAAGACCACGACCTCGCCCACGCCCGGCACACTGGGTATCCGCAGATAGTCGGCGAAATTGGCGTGGCCCGATGAATAGACGAAGAGGCCCAGGGCCCCGGCCACCAGGACGGTTGGCATGACCGCCAGGCCGTCCAGGCCATCGGTAAGATTCACCGCATTGCTCGCGCCGACGATGACCAGATAGGTCAGCAGCAGGTACCAGGGCCCCAGGGGCAGGGCTACATCCTTGAGATAAGGGATCAGCAGGGCCGTTTCGGCCGGGGTCGCGGCGATCGAGTAGAGATAGACGGCGGCGATCAGCCCCACCAAGGACTGCAACAAATACTTGTGGCGGGCAGCCAGGCCACGGGGATTGCGCAGCACCAATTTTTTATAGTCGTCCACCAGGCCGATGGCACCGAAGGCCAGGGTCACTAATAACACCACCCAGACATAGCGACTGGTGAGGTTGGACCAGAGCAGGGTGGCGATCCCCACCGCCACCAGGATAAGGGCGCCGCCCATGGTGGGGGTTCCCGCCTTGGAGAGGTGAGACTGGGGGCCGTCATCGCGCACCGTCTGGCCGATCTTATACTGGCGCAGGCGGCGGATCATGGCGGGACCCACAATGAAAGAGATGGCCAGGGCCGTCAGCACCCCCAGGATGGCGCGTAGGGTGAGATAACGGAAGACGGCGAAGCCGCTGTTGAATTGGGTGAGCCAGTCGGTCAGATAGAGGAGCATCTCAAGGTTCCGCCTGGGTACAGAGGGCGTCCGCGACTCGCTCCATGGCCGAGCGCCGCGACCCCTTGACCAGAACCCGGTCGCCGGCGGCCAGATCCTGTCGCAAGGCCTTGATAAGTCCGGCTTGATCCGCGAAATGCCGGGCCCGGTTACCGAAACCGGCCGCCGCCTCGGCGCTGAGCGTCCCGACCGTGTAGAGGGCATCCAGGCCCGCCTCGCGGGCAGCGATGCCGAGATGGCGATGCAAGTCGGTGGCCCCAGGTCCCAGTTCGCCGAGGTCCCCCAGGACAAGCACGTGGCGGCCAGGCAGATCCTGGAGGACGGCGATGGCCGCCAGCACGGAATCCGGGTTGGCGTTGTAGCTGTCGTCGATCAGGCGGAGACCACCGGTCCCGGTCCGGGGGAAGAGCCGTCCTGGCAAGGGCTTCATGGCGGAGAGACCGGCCGCGATCGCCTCCAGGATCACCGCGGGAGCCAGGTCGAGGGCTAGGGCGACGGCCACCGCCACCAGGGCGTTGCGAATGTTGTGGGAACCCGCGAGCCCCAGTTCCAGGTCCAGTTTCTGGCCTGGGGCCCATACCTGGAAGCGGGTGCGAAAACCCGCATCGTCCCAGTGAATTTTGACTGCGGTCAGGTCGGTGCCCACCGCCGCCAGTCCCGGGGGACCGCAGGTCAGGCAGGTCTTGCTGCCCGCCAATTCCTGCCACAGGCCAGCCCAAGGGGAGTCGACGGGGAAGATAAAGGTGCCATCCTCCCGCAGACCCTGGACGATCTCCCCCTTGGCGCGGGCCACCCCCTCCAGGCTGCCGAAGCCCTCCAGATGGGCGCGCCCGGCATTGGTGATGGCGGCTACCTCCGGGCGGGCTATGTCGGTGAGGTAGGCGATCTCCCCTGGATGGTTGGCTCCCATCTCCAAAACCAGAAAGTCCTCGTCACCTGCCTCCAGCAGGGTGAGGGGTAGGCCGATGTCGTTGTTCAGGTTGCCCCGCGTCGCCCGGACCTGGCCGACCTGCCCGAGGATAGCGGCGATCATCTCCTTGGTCGTGGTCTTGCCGTTGCTCCCGGTGAGGGCGACGACGCGGCCGGCGAAGGCGTCGCGGTGAGCGGCGGCGAGCCGGCCCAGGGCCAGGCGTGTGTCCGCGACCAGCCACTGGGGCAGGGCCAGGTCAAGGGGGCGCTCGACCATGAGGGCCACAGCGCCCCGGTCCATGGCGGCGGCGGCGAAGTCGTGGCCATCGAAGCGATCGCCTCGCAGGGCGACAAAGAGGCGCCCGGAGAGGTCATGGCGGCTGTCGATGCCGACGCCGCGGAAAACCAGATCGGAACCCCGAATATGGCCGCCGACCAGGGCGGCGGCGTGGCCGAGGGTCCAGGGCAGGGGGGGGGAGGCTATCGTGCTGGTCATGCGGGCTCCACCGTCAGGGCCTTCCGACTCCCCAGGTAATGGGTTCCGCTTCGCTCGTTCAGGGCCTGCTGAACCTGGGCGCGGTCACTGAAATGGACCTGGCGGTCTCCCAGGTCCTGGATGGTCTCGTGGCCCTTGCCCGCCACTAGCACCAAGTCATCGCGGCCGGCGGAGGCGATGGCGCGGCGGATGGCCAGACCGCGTCGGCGCTCGATGACCACGCGCGCCGGATGGGCCATGCCGCCCAGAATCTGGGTAATGATGTCGTCACCGTCCTCGCGCCTGGGGTTGTCATCGGTGAGGATCACATGGTCGGCCAGATGCTCGGCGATAGCCCCCATGAGGGGCCGCTTGCCAGCGTCCCGATTGCCGCCGCAACCGAAGACGCAGGTCAACCGGCCCTGGAGGTGGGGGCGCAGGTTGAGCAGGGCTTGCTCCAGGGCGTCCGGGGTGTGAGCGTAGTCCACCACCACTAGGGGGCTGCCGCCGCCGCAGAAACCCTCCAGGCGGCCGGGCACGCCATGCACCCCCTCCAAAGTCCGTAATGCCTGTTCCATGGCCATGCCCCGGGACAGCAGGACGAGGAGCACGGCCATGACATTGGCGGCATTGAAGCGGCCGATGAGCCCAAGCTCCAGGCTCCCTGGGCCGGCGCTGGTCTCCAGTTCCAGCCTCATCCCGCCGGGGATGGGGGCGATGCGGCTTGGGCGGACCCAGAGGTCGCAAGCCTCGGGGATGGCCATAGCGGCGTTCAGGCTGTAGCCGCCAATTCTGACGTTCGCTGTCAGATCGTCCAGAATCTCGGTGCCCAGGGGATCGTCGAGATTGAGAATGGCCCATTCCAGTCCAGGCGCGCGAAACAGGCTCCGCTTGGCCAAAACGTAGCTGGCCATGTCGCCGTGATAATCGAGATGATCACGGCTCAGATTGGTAAGGATGGCGTGGCTGAATCGCACTCCCGCCGTCCAGCCCTGTGCCAGGGCATGGGAGGACACCTCCATGGCCACGGCCCCGGCTCCCTGCTCCCTCAGCCAGGCCAGGGTCTCCTGGAGGCATACCGGGTCCGGCGTAGTGTGGCTGGCGGGGGTCAGGTCGCCGGGAAAGCCAGTGCCCAGGGTGCCGATCAGGCCGCATGACACAGCGCCGGTCAGGGCCTGGGCCAGGTAATGGGTGACGCTGGTCTTGCCGTTGGTCCCGGTGACGCCCATGACCTGGAGATGGGCACTGGGCTCGCCGAAGAAGCGGTCCGCCAGTTGGCTGGCCTGGCGGCGAAGCTCGGGGACAGGGATCACCGGCAAGCCCAGATTTGCCGCCAGGTCGGTCATGGCAGCCTGCTCCCAGGGGCCGGCCGGCTCCGCGGCGATGGCGGTGGCGCCTCGCGAGCGCACTTGCTGGGCGAAGTCGAGTCCATGACCCTGGCCGCCCCGGCAGGCGAGAAAGAGGCCGCCGGCCTGAATCCGACGACTGTCGAGGGCAAGCCCGGAGACCACCGCCCTCGCGCAGGACGGGTCCACCCCAGGCGTTGCAAAGCTGGCGAGCAAGTCGCCCAGTCGCCAGGCGGGGCGGGGGCGGCCTACCTGCTTAAGATCGAGGGTCAGGCCTCGTGTTGGCATCATGGTGTCGCGTCCGTGCTGGCCATCAGCATCTTGACCTCCGGGTGATCGGGGGGGACGTTGTAGAGGCGAAGGGCGCCTTGCATGATGCGGGCAAAGGCGGGGGCGGCCACCAGGCCGCCGTAGTAGGCCTTGCCCGAAGGCTCGTCCACCATGATCACCAGCACGAAGCGGGGGTTGGTAGCGGGGGCCATGCCGGCAAAGACGGCCTGGTAACGGCCGGCGGCATAACCACTCTTGCCGGAGGATTTCTTGGCCGTGCCCGTCTTGCCGGCGACACTGTAACCTTCGATGACGGCTTGCTTGGCGGTGCCCTTGGGCGAGACGACCGTCTCCATCATGGCCCGCACCTGGCGCGCGGTCTTGGCGCTCAGAACCTGTTCCCCCGGGGGTGCCTCATCGAGCTTGAGCAGACTCACTGGCCGCAGGACGCCATCGGCGGCCAGCATCGAGTAGGCCCGCGCCAGTTGCAGGGGCGTCACCGAGAGGCCATAGCCGAACGCCTGGGTGGCATGTTCGAAATCGGACCATCGCTTGTGATCCCGCAGCCGCCCCGTCACCTCGCCGGGAAACTGGACGCCGGTGGGCTTGCCGAAGCCGACATCGTCATAGAGATTCCAGAGAGTTTCCCGCTTCATGCGCTGGGCCAGCTTGACCACGCCCACGTTGCTGGATTTGGTAATGACGGAAGTGGTGTCGAGGCGTCCGTAATTATGGATGTCCTTGACCTGATTGGCGCCAACCTTGAGGGTGCCGGGGCTGGTATCGATGGACGTGGTCGGCCCCACCAGGCCTTGCTCCAAGGCGGCGGCGACCACGAATGGCTTCACTGTCGAGCCAGGTTCCATGACATCGGTCATGGCCCGATTGCGGCGACTGCTCTCGTCGCCGTCGAACTTGTCGTTGGGGTTGTAGGCAGGCTGATTGACCATGGCCAGGATCTCCCCTGTCTGGACATCCAGTACCACCGCCGAGGCGGACTTGGCCTTGTGTTCCCTGACAGTGCGCAGAAGTTCGCGGTAGGCGATGTATTGCAGCCGGCGGTCGATGCTCAGAGACAGGTCGCGGCCATGACGGGGCGGGCGGACGCGCTCCACCTCCGCCACCAATTGCTGGCGGCCATCCTTGATGACCCGGCGCAGCCCCGGCTCGGCACCCAGCCAGCCGTTAAAGCCCAGTTCCATGCCCTCGATGCCCTTGTCGTCCACATCCGTGAACCCGATGATGTGACCGAAGATTTCACCGCCGGGATAGAAACGTTTGTATTCTGTCTCCATGCCGAGTTCATGGATCCGGTATTTATCCTTGATCCGCGCTACCTCCTGGGTCTGATCGGGGTCGATACGGCGCTTGAGATAGATGAAGCCCTTGCTCTGGCGGTCCTCGACCCGCTTTTGCAGATCCACCACCGGCACCCCCATGGCAGCGGCCAGTTCGGAGATGGCATCGGGGTACTCGATCAGCTTGCGCGGATCCGTCCAGACGCTGGCCACGGGGGAACTGATTGCCAGAGGTTCCCCATTGCGATCCAGGATCATGCCCCGTCGCGCCGGAATCTCCCAATCTCGCAGGTAGCGGGCCTCACCCTCCTGGCGGAGGAATTCACGCTCCACTACTTGGCGCTGAAAGGCGCTCCAGACCACTGCCACCAGCAGCATGCCCAGGAGGCCAAGCAGAAATTGGCTGCGCCGTCGGAAGTTGAAGGCGATACCCTCGCTGCTCTTGACTCGCTTTCGCACTACCACCCTAGCGCCCATGGCCCGCTCCCCCAATAGTCCTGACATCCACCCCCCGTGGCAGGAACATATCCAGCCGCGTCCGCGCCGCCGTCTCCACCCGCGGGTGGGTCCCCAACGCCGCCTCCTCCAGCCGTAACAGGGTCCACTCCTCTTCTAACCCGTGGCGTTCGCGAGTTAGTGCCTGCAGCTCAATGAATTCCATTCTTGTCAAATACTTGGCATAAACGACACCGATACCCGAGGCAAGGGTTCCCAAGGAGAGCAAGACCACCAGCAGCAGTTGACGCGCGGTCATGCCAGCCGCTCCGCCACTCGCATCACGGCGCTCCGCGCCCGAGGATTGGCCGCCACCTCGACCGCGGAGGCTTGCAACGCCTTGCCGACGGGGCGCAACCAGGGCTGGGTTTCCCGGGCCCTCACCGGGACCCCGCGTGGAAACCACTCGCCCCGCGACTCATCGCGTATGTAGCGCTTGACGATGCGGTCCTCCAGCGAATGAAAACTGATGACCACCAGGCGTCCGCCCACCGCCAGCAGTTCGCGAACCGATGCCAGGGCGGCGCGCAGTTCCTCCAGTTCCCGGTTGACCTGGATCCGGATGGCCTGGAAGGTCCGAGTCGCCGGGTGTTTGCCCGGCTCGCGGGTTGGACAAGCGGCGGCGACGATGCCTGCCAGGCGGCCAGTAGTAAGGATAGGGGCCTGGACCCGCGCGGCGACGAGGGCGCGGGCTATGCGACCGGCAAAGCGCTCTTCGCCATAGTCGCGCAGGACCTGGATGATCGCCGGCTCCCTTGCTCGCGCCAGCCACTGCGCGGCGGTCTCGCCGGTGCTGTTGTCCATGCGCATATCCAGGGGACCCTCGGCGGCAAAGCTGAAGCCGCGCCCGGATTGATCCAGTTGGGGAGAGGAAACGCCGATGTCCAATAGCAGCCCGTCGATGGCGCCCAGCAGGTCATGGCGGCGTCCAACCTCGGCCATGGCGGAGAAGGAAGCATGTTCCACCGTCAGGCGGGGATCCTCGTCCGCCAAGGCATGGGCAGCGGCCACCGCCTCCGGGTCCCGGTCGAGGACGAGAAGGCGTCCCCTGGCGCCGAGCCTGGCCAGGAGGGCGCGCGCATGCCCACCCCGGCCAAAGGTGCCATCGAGATAGACCCCGTCGGGGCGAATCGCCAGCGCATCCAAGCTCTCCTCCAGCAAAACGGGCCTGTGCCCAAGATCGGCCATGAAGCCTCTTTAAAGATGTAATCAAAAGCGAGTGGTCAAATCGACAGGGATGCGAACACGGGCGAGGACTCCAGGTGGGCCAGGTCCTCTTCGTCCAGCCACTCGTCGCGGCGCGCCGTCCAAGTGTCCTCGTCCCACAACTCGAACTTGTTGTTTTGTCCGATCAAGGCCACCCGCTTTTCCAGATTCGCGAAACGGCGCAATTCTGGTGGCAGTTGCAACCGACCCTGGGTATCAATCTCCACGTCGTGGGCATGACCTATGTACAGACGCTGCAGCTTGCGGGCGGTGGGGTTAAATGAGGGCAGCTTGCCTAACTCGGTCTCGATCTCCTTCCAGGTGGGTTCCGGGTACAGGAGAAGGCAACGGTCGCTGTCGATGGTTACTACCAGGCGCGAGGCGCAGCAAGCCTGGAGTAGCTCGCGGTAGCGAGCTGGCATCGCTAGCCGGCCCTTGGCGTCCAGATTAAGGGTGGAAACCCCTCGAAACACGGTCGTCCCCCATCAAGTCCCAATTGTTCCCTTTTATCCCACTCTACCCCACTTTCATACCCATACTAGGCAAGTAGGCCCTACCCGTCAAGCCGGGAATAACATTTTTCTTCTGGCTGGGCAGCAAGTTGGAACCTCTTGTGGCCATGCCTGGAGGGGTTAGCGGAAGGGGGGGATTTTCAATGAGATGCCAGACCAATTGGCGATAATGGATTAAACCGGAGCCATCTCGAAGAGGGCCGGTTGAGGTCTGGCGGGGGTAGGGGAAGAGGGGGAGCCGGCCTGTAAGCCGGGTTCTGTCAAGGACAGCCATTCATCTGGGGCGTGCGTCGCCGCACGCCTCTAGCGACCTACCCGGGGACACGCGCGGGCCGCGCGCCACGGCATCGAGCCGTTCGTCCCCCTATTTGGTCTTGCTCCGGGTGGGGTTTACCCTGCCGCCGGCGTTGCCGCCAGCGCGGTGCGCTCTTACCGCGCCATTTCACCCTTACCGATCCGCCGCAGCGGATTTAGGCGGTATCTTTTCTGTGGCACTTTCCGTGGGCTCGCGCCCCCCAGGCGTTACCTGGCACCCTGCCCTGCGGAGC
The DNA here is from genome assembly GCA_041307365.1 of Chromatiaceae bacterium. Taxonomy (GTDB): domain Bacteria; phylum Pseudomonadota; class Gammaproteobacteria; order Chromatiales; family Chromatiaceae; genus M0108. The sequence goes on from JBFZDM010000229.1 coordinate 17,179, forward strand.
CCGGACTTTCCTCCCCTCGCGCCGCCCAGGGCGGCCAAGCAGCGGCTGTCCGGCCGACTCCCAAAGCGAGCATAACACGAAATGCGGATGCCAAATCCGGCGCTCTGGCCAAAAGCTATCTTGTCGAAAGGGGTATCGGCAAAGGGATGCCGGGGGACGCAGTGGCTGGGGGGCGAAGAACCCCTATCCCGGACCGAGAAATAACTCAAATTTCGCTTCACAAATCCTGGTGCTGGGTTATACTTCTCGCCCATTGAAAGCGCCACCCCGTACGCGCCCACTCGCTCAGGCTCGCTTCCTCTGTACACCCATTCTCGCGCCTATCCGCCTGGCCATGTCCAGGTGGGTACTCTTTCAGCCCCTCTCCCCTTTGTTGTCCAACCGCGACGACGCCCGGAGTCCGCGGGATGTGCCGTTTTTAGCCCATCCCCACCAGGAGATTTCATGCCATTTGCTTCCCTCGGCCTTAGGGTCGAATTGCTGCGGGCGATCGATGCCCAAGGTTATGACCAGCCGACCCCCATTCAGGCCCAGGCCATCCCGGCGGTGCTCGCCGGTGGCGATATCCTGGCTGGAGCCCAGACCGGCACCGGCAAGACCGCCGCCTTCGCCCTCCCCATCCTCCAGCTTCTCCATGGCCGGCCCAGGTCCGGTCGACAGCCTCGCGCCCTGGTCCTGGCCCCCACGCGCGAGCTGGCGGCCCAAGTCGAGGAGAGCGTGCGGACCTATGGTCAATTCCTGCCCCTGAGGTCCGCCGTCATCTTTGGCGGCGTCGGCATGCAGCCCCAGGTGGATCGCTTGCGCGCCGGCGTCGATCTGGTGGTGGCGACCCCTGGCCGCCTCCTCGACCATGCCGGTCAGGGTACCATCGACCTGTCCCGCGTCGAGATCCTGGTCCTGGACGAGGCCGATCGCATGCTCGACATGGGCTTTATTCACGATATTCGTCGGGTGCTGAGACTGCTGCCAACCCGCCGGCAGAACCTGCTCTTCTCGGCCACCTACTCCGCCGAGATCGAACAGCTAGCCACCGGCCTGCTGCGCGCGCCCACCTTCATCGAGGTGGCGCGCCGCAACGATACCGCCGAATTGGTGCGACAACTGGCCCACCCGGTGGACAAGACGCGCAAGCGCGAGCTGCTGTCCCACCTCATCCATGCGGGTGGCTGGGAGCAGGTGCTGGTCTTCACCCGCACCAAGCACGGCGCCAACCGCCTATCCGACCAGCTCGAGCACGATGGCATCAGCGCCGCCGCCATCCACGGCAACAAGAGCCAGAGCGCCCGCACCCGGGCTCTGCAAGGCTTCAAGCAGGGCGAGGTACGCGCCCTGGTGGCGACCGACATCGCCGCCCGCGGCCTGGATATCGACCGGCTGCCGCACGTGGTGAACTACGAACTACCCAATGTCCCGGAGGACTATGTCCACCGCATTGGCCGCACCGGCCGCGCCGGCGCGGAGGGCACGGCCCTGTCGCTGGTCAGTCCCGACGAGCACAAGCAACTTGCAGATATCCAGCGGTTGCTCAAGCGCAAGATTCCCTTGCATACCATCATTGGCTTCGAGCCCCTGCCGATTGGGTCCACCTCGCCCGATCCGGAACCCCCGCGCGGACAGCGCCCGCGTCCGGCGGTGATTGCGAGGCATCAGGGTCCTAATACGCATTGGCAAGGCCCGCCGCGCCAAGGCGCAGGCCGCAACAGGGTACGCCAGGCGGGTTGATCACGATGGCGATCCCTCACCCGCCCTCCTCTTCCAGGGTTTGCGCAAGCAGCCCGGAGTCCAACCGTCGATTAAGTTGTGTATTGATTATTCGACCGTTTTCCTTTTGCCAATACACAAGACCTATCGAGATTGAAGAGAAATGAACATCTACGTTGGCAACCTCTCATACGGCGTCACCGAGGACGAACTGCGCGAGGCCTTCGGGGCTTACGGCGAAATTTCCAGCGTCAGCCTGATCAGCGATAAGTTCTCCGGCCAGTCCAAGGGCTTTGGCTTCGTGGAGATGCCCAACAATTCAGAGGCGGATGCCGCCATCAAGGCCCTCAATGAGACCCCCCTCAAGGGCCGCAATATGCGCGTCAACCAGGCCAAGCCCCGCAGCGACCGTCCGCAGCGCCCCGGTGGCGGTGGCGGTGGCGGTGGTGGCCGCCGCTACTAAGCGGTGACCCAGGCGGCGGGCTAGCCCCGTCTCTGAGCCAAAAAAAGGGGCCAGTAGCCCAGCTACTGGCCTTTTTTGCGCTCGTCAGAACGTCCGCCGGCCAGAATCGTGAGGCGGGGCTCAGCGATAAGGCCGCAGATACCACCATTCGAAGCCGCGTTTCAACCAGTGAAAGAGGGGGCTGGAGGGCAGTATCAGGTTGTGTTTCTCGGTGCGGGCCACCAGTATGCCGCGATCGTTGGCATCGACGATGCATACCAATTCGACCTTGAAGGTCTCCCGCGGCGTTTCGCCCCTGAACTCCGCCAGCAGGTTCTTGACGGCGGCTCTGGCCTGGAGGTCCGCCATGTGGGCCTGCTTGGGCATCCAGTCCGGTCCCGGATAACTGCCAGAATCCCCAGCCACATAGACTCGCTCCAGACCGGCCACCCGACATTGAGCATCGGCCTGGATCATGCCGCCCGGGGAGCGCGGCAGGGAGGTGTTGTCAAACCAGGTGTTGCCGGTCATGCCAGGCATGAAGAGGACAAGGTCGGCGGCGAAATCGCCCCCCTCCGTGGTCACGCCAGTGGCGCTGAACCCCTTGATCTTATGACCTAAATGGGTATCGATGTCGCGCTTGCGCATCTCGGCCATGAGCCCCGCCACTGCCTTGGGCCCCAGTCGGTTACCCGGCTTGTCCGCCGGGCTGAAGAAGATCAGCTTGAACCTGTCCCTGCGTCCCTCCTTGCGCAACTGGCGGTCGAGGCCGAAGAGGAACTCGAACATGGGTCCGCCACGCATGGCCTGAGGCTCCTGGGGGTTGCCGGCGAAACCCAGGGCCAGCACGCCACCCTTCATATCGCGCAAGCGGTCGCGGATACGCTCGGCGGCGGTGATACCCTCGCAGGGGGTGATGGCGTGTTCGATACCGGGCAATTTCTTGATGAAGCGCCCGCCAGAAGCGATGATGAGGCCATCGTTCTCAATCGGGCCAGCACTCGTCTCCAGCACCCGGCCGTCGGCGCTCAAGCCCCTAGCCTCGGCAGCCTTATGTTCGACACCCATGCGGCGAAAGAAGCGGTCGAGGGGCAGGCGCAGGTCCTCGGCCCGGCGTAGGCCAGAGGGGATCCAAATGATGCCGGGCAGATAGACGAATTCGGCCTTGGGGCTCACGAGGGTGACCTGAATATCCCTTGCCTTGTGGAGGGCGCGGGCGGCAGTCAGGGCGGCAAAGCCGGTGCCGACGATAGTGACGCGATGCATGGGGCTCTCCTGGTAGGATTCTTGCCGGATGATTAGGGGTGATTAAATGGCAGGGGAAGCGGGAGTCAGGTGCGGGTTTCGATTCCCAACAATCTCTTTGGACAGATCGGGAAGTGTACAGATGAAGCCAAGAACCTTCGATACCATCGTCATCGGTACGGGCCCCGCTGGGGAGGGAGCCGCCATGAGGCTCTGCAAGGGCGGGCAGCGGGTAGCGGTGATCGAGGCCCACGACAAGGTCGGTGGAGGCTGCACCCATTGGGGCACTATCCCCAGCAAGGCTCTGCGTCACTCCATTCAGATGCTTGCGGACTATCGGCGCAATCCACTTTTTCAGCATACCCTCGACCAGGTGGAGGTGGAGTTCCCCGACCTTCTCAAGGCGGCGGACGCCGTCATCGAGGCCCAGGTCCGCACCCGTTACCGCTACTACCAGCGTAACCGGGTGGAGGTCTTGTTTGGCCGTGCCCGCTTCATCGATGACCACCATATCCAGGTGCCGCGATCCGATGGGGTGGCCGAGGTCCTCGGCGCAGAGCATTTTGTCATCGCCACCGGCTCCCGCCCCTACCATCCCCCCGATGTGGACTTCAACCACCCGCGCGTCATCGACAGCGACTCGGTCCTGCGCCTCGGTCACACCCCCCGCTCCATTACCATCTATGGCGCCGGGGTCATTGGCTGCGAATACGCCTCCGTCTTCACCAGTCTCGATGTCAAGGTGAACCTTGTCGATACCCGCGACCGCCTCCTGTCCTTCCTCGACGACGAGATCACCGATGCTCTGAGCTACCACTTGCGCCAGCAGGGCGTTGTCATCCGCCACGACGAGACCTATGGCGCCGTGGAGGCCAGTAACGACGGGGTCGTGCTGCATTGTCAGTCTGGCAAGAAGTTCAAGACCGACCTGCTGCTCTGGGCCAACGGCCGTAGCGGCAACACCGCCAACCTGGGTTTGGAGGAGATCGGCCTCACGCCCAACCGGCGTGGCCAGCTTGATGTCAATGCCAGCTACCAGACCTCCCTGCCGCATATCTACGCCGTCGGCGATGTGGCCGGCCCACCGGCCCTGGCCAGTGCCAGCTACGACCAGGGCCGCTTCGTCGGCGCCCACATCGCCGAAGGGGAGTGTGACTGGTCCCTGATCGAGGCATTCCCCACGGGCATTTACACAGTACCGGAGATCAGCTCGGTGGGCCGCACCGAACGGGAACTCACCGCCGCCCAGATCCCTTACGAGGTCGCCCATGCCAACTTCCGTACCCTGGCCCGCGCCCAGATCACGGGGCATACCGTCGGCATGCTCAAGATCCTGTTTCATCGCGAGACATTGGCAATCCTGGGCATCCACTGCTTCGGCGAGCAGGCCTCCGAGATCGTCCATATCGGCCAAGCCATCATGTCCCAGACAGGCGAGGCCAACACCATACGCTATTTTGTCAACACCACCTTTAACTACCCCACCATGGCCGAGGCCTACCGGGTGGCGGCATTGAATGGGCTCAACCGATTGTTTTGAACATTAGGGGGATGGCCACACCAGGAAGGCCCTCAGACGGGCAAGGCGGCCTGGATGGCGCCGGGCATAACCATGCCAGTCCTATCGCGCGGACGGTCAGGGCGGGATCCAGGGGGGGCGACAGCCCCTTTGGGCGCGATTGGCAGGCGGGGCCGGATGGCTGGCTTACCGGCTCTGGCACTAACTACGGCCGCGCCTGGCGACCGGATGGTCAGGGCGGCTATGACGAGGTCGGCGACAATTTTGGATGCGGAGACTTCCGTGCCTAGCACGCTAACTCCCTGAATAAAAGCGGCAATTTGGTGCCCTCGACAGGATTCGAACCTGTGACCTACCGCTTAGGAGGCGATCGCTCTATCCTTCTGAGCTACGAGGGCAAATGAGATAGGGGCAGGATGCAACCCCTGTCGTCGGCAATGACTAGCAGAAATTGGCGTGGTGCGGGCGGGATTCTAAGGTGCGGGGTACTAGCCTGTCACGCCCAGCCCGCGGGTATTACTAAGCCTTCTTGGCTTTCTTTTTGGCTTTGCCGGCCTTCTTGTCCTTGCCAGGTTTCATTTTCTCGGCGGCCAGCGTGCCTTTGCCAGCCTTTGCGCCCTTGCTGGCCTTCTTGTCCTCAGTAGGCTGTTCGGCCTTCGGTTCAACCTTGGGCTTGTCCTCGATCTTTATCTTGACCTTGTTGCCGTCCTTGGTGGGATTCTTCTCGGCCACGTCAGCCGCCACCGGCTCAGTTGCCGGGCCTTGGGCGTCCTGTGCCGGCGCGGTCTCCCCGGATTCCGCGGTCAGGGCGGTGCGGGCGGCCTCGATGGTGCGGGTCGCCCGCTTCGCCCCAAAACCAGGGACGGCGGACAGGGCATCGGGACTGGCGCTGGCCAGGTCTTCGAGGGTTCGAAAACCGTGCTTGTTCAGGACAGCAGCCGTGGCCCCGCCGATGCCGGGGATCGAGGTGATGAACTTTGGCATGAGTTTCCTCCAAGGGGTAATTGTCATTCGTCAGCGATGGGTACACCATAGGTGAAATGGCGTTGGGTGACAATATTATGACGCCATTGTTTCATCGGGATGACGCCGCCCTAATCCCGCCTGGGAACCCGCTAGCGAGGGCAAGGGCAGCCCGACTCCCGGCAAGGGCGAGGCCAGACCGGGTCTCCTGATATAACCCCCCTTGGGCGGTGGACGAAAATCCATGACAATCACTCCCCCCGATACACTAGGGCTCTGGACCAGCGCGTCCATTCATGGCAGTCATCTGCCGGATGCGGAGGCCATTAACCGCCGTATCCTGGCGGCCTTTCGCGACCTGGCTCCGGAGGATTTCAGCCTCCGCACCCACTTCTTTGGTGGCCGCTTCGAGAACCTTTACCTGGGAGCCGAGCGGATACCAGAAGTCTCCCTGGTGCTTGGCCACGCCGAGGCTTGCGCCCGCGCCTTCCTGAACCACGGCGACCAGTCTTTGCGGCTGGGGTTCTGGTTCAATGCCCAAGGGCCGGGGCAGGACACCAGCGCACATACCCATGACGAGAACGACGAGTTGGTTTCCGGCGTCTATTATGTCAGCGTACCTAAGAACTCGGGGAAACTGGTACTGATGGACGGGCAGTTGACCATCCGCGTCATGCCAAAGGCCGGGAACTTTCTTTTCTTCCCGCCGACTCTACTCCACCGGGTGGAGGTCAACCGCAGCGACGAACAGCGCCTGTCCATCGCCTTCAATCTGGGGCCCCTGGAGCCAGACTGAAGCGGGCGCCTCACTCCAGAACCATTCGTTCCACCTCCGCCAGAATCACCCGCCGCCCATCGAGGGTGGTCAGGCGACGGCCTTCGATCTGAGATCTCCGCGCCTCATAGCGGACTATGCTGCCCGTGTTGGCGTTGATCACCTGGACCGAAACCACGGTCTGGCTCTCCCGCCAGTCCAGATAGAGCCAGCCGAGGCTACCGGCCCCCATGGCCACCACCAGGCCATAGGCCATGGCGCGAATGCTTACCCCTGGGATCAAGGGTGCTTGAGTTACTAGCCGAGGGACTGGGGAGCGCCGGGCGGAGCGAAAGCGTGTTCTGAGCACCAGATAGGCGCCGAAGATGACGGCCAGGGTGAGAAGTATCTTGCCGAACATGATCTGGAAAGGTAACACACTTGAGGACATCCGTGGGCAGGGGCCATGCCAGGGGTCATGCCGGGAGGGCCGATACAGGGGTTAAGTAGTTGCGGGACATTCGTGGGCGGGCTTAACATCCCGTCCCATGAAACGAAACATGACCCCTTACTCAGCCTGGCCGGCCCTGGTCCGGCTGGCCATCCTGTCCCTGGCGGTATCATTGGTAACCGCCTGTGGTCCTCCACCGGAACCAACCATTAATCTCTACCGGGCCATCCATGCTGGAGACCTGGATCAGATCAAGCGCCACCTCCACTGGGGCACGGATATCGACCAGGCGGGGGCGGATGGGGACTATCCCCTGCATGTGGCGGCCAAGCGTGGCCATGTGGTGGTAGTCGAGGAACTCCTGAAGCATGGCGCGGCCGCGGACGTCAAGGATGCCAATGGCCACACGCCGCTGCAGGCAGCCTTGATGGCCGGCAAGGCCCAGTCCGCCCGTGTTCTCTTACGCCATGGTGTCAAGGACGATCCCCAGACCCTGTTGCTCCTGCTGGTGGAGGGAGGGATCTCGGACCGGGATGCCCTTGGGTTCCTGGTCGCCAAGGGGGCCGATGTAAACGCCGCCGACGAGGGCGGGGTCCGGCCCCTGCACCGTGCCGTGACCAGCGGCCAGGTTCTGGTGGTCAAGCGTCTGATCGCCCTGGGCGCCGAGGTCAACGTAACCGACGTCGGGGGACGCACCCCCCTGGCCATGGCCAACGCCGGCGGCCGTCGGGACATCGCCGCCCTACTGCAATCTTTCGGCGCGCATGCTTCGCCGGATACACTCAAACCCTGAAGAGCAATAGAGACTCACCCATGGCGGAATCCATCGACGAACTGACGGTCAGCTACACGGACGGCGGCATCGAGACTGTACAAGAGCTCGACAAGGTCATCCTCACCCGGGGGGCCTGGACCACCATCCTCTTCCGCTATCGTGACTGGGACCGGGCCAAGGAGGAGTATGGCCCTGAGAAATACAGCATCCGCCGCTATCAAAAGCGTAGCGGCCAATACCAGCAGCAGTCCAAGTTCAACATTTCGAGCCGCGCCCAGGCCCAGACCCTTATCGCCGCCCTCCAGCACTGGATTGACGAGGGCTGATGGCGACTCGCCGCCTGGCCTGGCGAGTCCTCATATGCCTTTGTCCCTGAACCCGGCCCTTTGGTGGCAGAGGCGCATCCTCGCCCAGGCCCGGGTCCGAATCCCGCCCGGCATCTGGGACCGCGCCTGGGGCGGTTTGCCACTCCTGGCCGGTCTTGACGCCGCCGAGTCCCAATGCCTGCGGGACCTGGCGATCCTCTTCCTGCGGGACAAGGCCTTCGAACAGCCCCAGCCCCTCGCTCTGGACCAGGCCGATCAGCTCACCATCGCCCTCCAGGCCTGTCTGCCCATCCTGAACCTGGGGCTGGATTGGTACCGGGACTGGTACGCCATCATCCTCTACCCGGACGAGTTCGTCCCAGAGCGCGAATGGGTGGACGAGAACGGCCTGGTTTGGGTCGCCAACGAGCCCATGAGCGGCGAGGCCTGGGAGCAGGGTCCGGTCATCCTGTCCTGGGCCGATGTCCAGGCTGGCGGGGTCCGCGACGGCTTCAACGTGATTATCCACGAGATGGCGCACAAACTGGACATGCGTGACGGCGCCCCCAACGGCCACCCGCCGCTGCACCGGGACATGAATGATGCCCAATGGGCCCGGGTCTTTGGCGCCGCCTACACAGATCTCGGGGCGCGCCTGGATCGGGAGGAGGACACGGCCCTCGACCCCTATGCGGGAGAATCGCCGGGGGAGTTCTTCGCCGTCAGTAGCGAGACCTTCTTCGAGTTGCCACACCTCTTGTTCGACGAGTACCCAGAAGTTTACGGCCAGTTGCGGGACTTTTATCGCCAGGATCCGGCTGCAAGGTTGAAGCCCCTGTGACGGGATCGCGGCCTATTTCACGGGCACCTG